>JAEZHY010000275.1 GCA_023416335.1 Pseudomonadota bacterium
GCTTTTGAGCCGGGAACCAGGGTTTTGACTTCGTCCTTCCGGCAGAAGCCGGATAAACGGTTTTTGACCCGTGCACCGGAGAAAAATGGTATTACATTGTAAGTATTCGATATTTATTAAAAAAACCGATACATTTACAACCCGCCAAAATGCTCCGGAATATATCGCATGATGTACCTATTCCACCAATACAGCCGTGATTACCATATTCGGAGAGAATAGCTGAACGCTCTGCTGTACCGGGGGAATTACAATGCACCTCTCAAAAGAATACTATGAATCGGGTGTTAACATTTCGGCCCCTCAAAACGATATTGGGCGCAGCGGGCTTATTCCCGCCGGCAGCGACCTCCAGCTTTTGTTTTTTTAAATCCTGGCCGGAATCTCTCCGCATTCTTCTTTCACGGAAATTCAGGGTGCAACATTCAAAGAGAGATGCCGGATTTTTTTGTGCTTTTAATGAGAATTCGAAGGGGTTCGGATGGTTCTAAAAGACAGCGAAATGATGAAGTCCCTGGAAGCCCTGATCCGACAATCCGGATCGGGCAACGCATTATGGGAAGGAACTTTTAGAGAGTATCTCTCGCTGGTGGCGGAAAATCCGAAAATCTGCCAGTCAGCGCCGGCTCGTATATATGACATGGTTATGTCGAAAGGAGTAAAGGCAACATTAGAATCGGAAAAGCTGCCTCATTACGAAGACTTGGTACGCTACAACTTTTTCTCGGAGGAAATCTTCGGAATCGAGGAGGCTATCCACGACCTGGTGCGTTTCTTCAGAGCGGGGGCAAACCGCACGGAAACCGGCAAACGGATCCTGATCCTGGTCGGCCCGGTTTCTTCCGGGAAATCCACAATCGCAACCCTGCTTCGCGCCGGGCTCGAGAAATACGCTGCGGCCATTTACGCAATCAAGGGCTGTCCCATTCATGAAGAGCCGCTTCACCTGATTCCCCGTTCGCTGCGGCCTGAGTTCGAGAAACTGCTCGGGGTAAAAATAGAGGGCGACCTGTGTCCCGTGTGCAAGTGCAGGCTGGAAGAGGATTCCCAGTGCAGGGACCTGGTGGGTCAGTACAGCTGGGACAACATGCCCATAGTCCAGATCCAGCTCAGCGAGCGCGACCGCATCGGGATCGGTACCTTCCAGCCTTCCGACCCGAAAAACCAGGACATCTCGGAGCTGATCGGCCACGTGGACCTCGGCAAGATAACGAAATTCGGGGAAGCACATCCGCTCGGCTACAAGTTCGACGGGGAGATTGAAATCGCGAACCGGGGTCTCATCGAATACATCGAGATTCTGAAATGCGACATCAAATTCCACTACGTCCTGATCACGGTTGCCCAGGAACAGCTGATCAAGGCGCCCGGCTTCCCGCAGATCTATATCGATTCCGTCATCCTCAGCCACACCAACCAGACCGAGTTCGACAAATTCAAGGCCAACAAGGAAAACGAAGCCCTCCACGACAGGATGTATCCCATCTACGTTCCCTACAATCTGAGAATCCGGGACGAAGTTTCCATCTACAAAAAGCTGACCTCAAGGAGCGAGTTCCACGACAAGGTCCACATCGCACCGCTTACATTCGACACGGCTGCAACCTTCGCGATCCTGACGCGCCTCACTCCCTCCGGTCTATGCACGGAACTGATCAAGAAGGCGAAGTATTACGACGGCCAGGTGATCATGGAAAAGGAGAAGGACCCGGTAAATGTGAAGAGGATGCGCCTCGAAGGGCGTGAGAAGGGTGAAGGCATGAGCGGTATAAGCCCGAGGTTCGTCATGAACGCGCTCAACATTGCTCTCGGAGCTGCACTGGAAGGAACCGGCTGTGTCAACCCCGTGGACATCATTCGGGCCCTCAGGCACCAGTTTGAACACCACATCGGCTTTTCGGAAGAGGAAAAGAGCAGGTACCTCGAACTCCTGACCGGGGACAAGGGAAGCACGCTTTCCGAGTTCCGGTCGGAGGCCAAAAGAGAAGTGAACAGGGCTTTCCTGTTCGCCTACGAAGACCAGGCGCAGGCCCTTTTTGAAAATTACATGCGCAACGCCACCGCTTTCTGTCTGAAAAGAAAGATAACCGACCGTGTGACCCAGGAAGAAATGGATCCGGACGAAAAGCTGATGCGGTCCATAGAAGAGATGATCGGCATTTCGGAAATTGCCAAGCGGGAGTTCCGGCAGGGTCTTTTTGTGTTCAAGTCCGATGCCGTGGACCGGGGCGACGAGTTCAGTTTCAAGACGTATATGCCGCTTCAGGAAGCGATCGAGAAGAAGCTGATGGCCGACCTCAAAAACATCGTCTCACTGACGCTCGCGGACAAAAACGTCAAGGACCCGAAGACCCTGAAACGCAAAGAGGATGCTGTTTCGAAGCTGCTCGAAAAAGGGTACTGCCCTGTTTGCGCAAACAATCTCCTCCATTTCGTCGGAGAAATCCTCAGAAAGGAGGAGTAGCCGAATGGCCGTACTGAAGCCGGATTACGACTCGAGTCCCAGGGGCGTCACCGATGCCGCCAGGCACCGGGAGAAGATCAAGGAAGCAATCAAGCGCAACCTGCCGGACATCATAAGCGATCAGGCGATCATTACGCACAGTGGGGACCAAATCGTACGGGTGCCTATCCGCGGAATTAAGAGCTACAGGTTCATTCACAGGCAGGCGGATGGGGCAAGGGGAGGTTTCGGGAGCGGTGAATCGGAAGAAGGCAAAGTAATAGGACAGCGTCCGAAACCCGGAAACGGCAAGCCGGGCAGGCCCGGCGAAACGCCCGGAGAAGACTACCTGGAGACGGAAATCGAAATCGCGGAACTGATCGGGATGATGCTCGAAGACCTCGGCCTTCCAAACTTGCAGCAGAAGGAAATCCGGGAATCGGTGATCCCGATGGGCTGGAAATACGACTCAATCGAAAAGCACGGTATTCGGCCGCGCCTCGACAAAAAGCGGACCCTGAGGGAGGCAATAAAACGGACGGAAGCGCTGGTGCAGTTTCTGACGATCACTTCCGGCAAAAGTGAGGAGGAGTGCCGGGTTGCCCTGGATGCGGCCGAAGGCGATGCCTCTGAGGCGTTAAGGCTCCTTGCCGCAGGGATCGGGAGGGTGCGGAACACCGACTCCATATACCTCGATACCTCCGATCTGCGTTTCCGTACGATAACCGAAGATACCGAATACCAGTCGAACGCCGTCGTTCTGGCGATGATGGACGTCTCCGGCAGCATGGGGATTATGAAAAAATACCTTGCGCGCTCCTTTTTCTTCTGGATGGCCGCATTCCTGAAGGTCATCTACAAACGCGTCGAGATCCGGTTCATAGCGCACACGACGGAAGCCAAACTGGTGGACGAGTATGAGTTCTTTCACCGGGGCGAATCCGGCGGGACCTCGTGCCACTCGGCTTATGAACTGGCAACGGAACTGATTGATACCGAATACCCCACGAGCAAATGGAATGTCTATCCTTTTCACTTTTCCGACGGGGAGGATTGGGATGTGAACCGGACCATCAGCGCCCTTGGAAAGATGCTCGATCGGGGGGTGGCCAACTTCGGATACGGTGAAATACAGGCCGAGCACGGAACATCCGTCCTGATGGACGCCTACAGGAAGAGAATCCCGCTCGAAAGAAACGCTCTCGAAACCCTTTCCTACTACGAGGGCACATGGGGGCGCTCTCCCATTCTGGGTGTGGTCATAAAGGACAAGTCCGATATCTATCCGGCATTGCGGGTTTTTCTCCATTCGGGAAAATCCGGGCATGGAGGCTGATGCATTAGATGAACAGTGTCGATCTCAGGAAACTGAACGAAGCGGATAAGCTCATACGGGAAATCGCGGCCGAATTCGGACTCGATTTCCTGCCGCAGGAGTTCGATGTCGTTCCGGCGCAAAAGATGCTCAAAATATTGGCTTACCGTCTTCCCGTCAATTATTCGCATTGGAGTTTCGGGCGGGACTACGAAATAGAACGCACCAAGTTCGAACACGGGTTCTCGGTCCCCTATGAAGTGGTTTTCAACAGCGATCCCGCACGCGCCTACCTGATGGAGACCAACCCGCTCCCGATCCAGATCCTCGTTATGGCCCACGTCTACGCGCATAACGATTTCATGAAGAACAACCGGCACTTCCAGATCACCCGGCGAGACATGATATCCTCGGCTTCGGAGGCCGCGCAGCGTTTTCGTGCCTATGAAGAAGACTACGGAAGGGAAGCGGTCGAGCAACTGGTAGATGCCGCTATGGCGATCGAGTGGAACATAGACCCGGACGAACTGCTAAGTCCGGAATCCGAGGAGCAGGCTCGCGACAGGCTGTACGGATGGTCGAAAACCGTGCCCTCGGGCGGAGGCTTCGACGATCTCCTCCCTTCGAAGAGGACCTATGCTCCCGCGGAAAAGCGGGCCTTGCGAAGGAAAACGCCCCCGGAACCGACGATCGACGTATTCAAATACATCATGGAGAATTCTCCGCGCAGGCTTCAGGAGTGGGAAAAAGACATCCTCTCGGTGGTACGAAACCAGGCGCTTTATTTCATGCCCTACAGGCGCACGAAGATAATGAACGAGGGCTGGGCTACCTTCTGGCATGAAAAGATCATGAGCCGGCTTTTTGCCGTCAAGTTTCTCACCCCTGAGGAACATGGTTACTACAACCTCTACAATGCGAGAGTGAAGGCCCACAATCCGCGCTCGCTGAACCCGTACCTTCTCGGGAACGCCCTGTTTGCCTCCATTGAAATGAGGTGGAATACCGGCCGGTTCGGACCGGAATACGAAGCCTGCTCCGATGCCGTGGAGAAGGCGAACTGGGACCTGGGCCTCAACAAGGGGCGGGAAAAAATTATGGAAGTGCGGCGTACGCACATGGACTGGTTTTTTATCGAAGAATTCCTGAACCGGGAAGTGGTCGATGATCTCGAACTATATATCTACCAGGAGACGGACAAAGCCACACACATCGACCTGGAAGTCAAGGAAACCGACTGGAGGAAGGTCAAACGAATCCTTGTGCAGAGCCTCATGAACTGGGGGATTCCCCGGATTCTGGTTGTCGACGGGAACTACCACAACAGCCTGCAGCTCTATTTGAGACACGAATTCGAAGGCCTGCCCCTGGACGACGAATACTGCCGCAAGACCCTGGAGCATATCTACTTCCTGTGGGGACGCCCCGTTTTCCTCGAGACCCGCAACCTGAACAATACGGACCGTCTGATCTATTACATCGATCAGAACGGAATTCGGGCCAGGCTGGAAGATTAGAGTGAAACAGTGAACTGTGAGCAGTGAGCTGAAAAAGAAAATCCGGAGTCTTTAATTCCGGCCGCGGTTTGAATGAGGATTAAACTTGAAGTGCGGCAGCCGTGTAGGGTCAATGTTATTGCTTTAAGGAAATACGCCGCTGGTTCCCAAGGTCCGCCTCATATGCGTCAATTTAAGCCAACCGCTGGTTCCCAAGCTCTGCTTGGGAACCCCCATTAGAGAAGCTCCTGCTTCCTCTCACAAAAGCCGCGCCTGTCATTCAGCTTTCACCTTCCCGACAGAATTGCGAATTGATTTCGGTGAATTAGATTTGCTTGCCGCCTGGTTGAGACGGCGATCCGCGGGAAAATGACGGGGTGGACGGGGGCCGTTGCGGGCAATTCATCGCTCCGGGGGCCAGGGTTCCCAAGCAGAGCTTGGGAACCAGCGAATAGGAGGAGTCCTCTACTAAGTTGACGCCAATGAGGTCCGCCTTGGGAACCCTGCCCCGGCAGGCCGGGTAGTATCCGGTACGTGCTGTGCCGCTCAGGGCAACTCTATCGCAGCCTCTGCGCTTCGCACCCGGAAACAATCACGGCCAAGCTGATCCGCACAACTGTCAAATTTGTGCTATTTGTCCGCCGGTCTGCCGGATTCGCTTTTGAGGCCCCGTCCGGCGATTCCGATGTTCCGTGATCACGGATGACGGGCGGTGGGCACGATAATGCCCGTGCCTTCACCATACCTCGCTCGCCGTTCACTTTTCTGAAAAGTCTCTCTATTGTGACCGCTTATACGATCTTGGATCAGAAGGCTCATATTAAAGCAGGTGCCGGGAACCAAGACCCGCTTGGACGCCGTAAATGCTTTCTGCGTCTAACCTCCAGCCCGATTTGTTTTTCCCTCTTTGCGAAACTCCCGTAAAAATGTATCTTCCCCCTGTTTCCATGCACCCTTTGCATTCGTGTGAAGATTATTCCGGACTGTAAAAGCATTCCGGATACTGACTTCAGCTTTTGAGGACTTCTACCTATATGACAGCTTCAAACGATACCGAATCGAATTCAAATGTCCGATCCGCTTTGGAAGCCGCCGGGAAGGTTTACGATACGGCGGGAATAAGCCGCAGGGTCAGTCAGATTACAATCTCCGCGATAAAGGAGATGCCCCTGCTTGCAAGCAAAATAGACGGATGCGTTTCCCTCGGCCAGGGAATCCCCTCGTTTCCGACCCCCGAGCATATCCGGGAGGCGATCTGCCGGGTGATGCGGGAGGACGGCGAAAGCGGCAAATATACTCTGGGGCCCGGAATGCCTGCCCTCAGGCAGGCAGTTGCGCGGCATCTTCTTGCCGATCGAGGTATCCAGGCCGATCCCGATACGGAACTATGTATGACCGCCGGCGCGATGGAGGCGCTCTCCGCGGCCGTCCTCACCGTGGTTGACCGGGGGGAAGAGGTGATCCTGCCGTCGCCGAACTACGCTTCACACATCGAACAGGTGCTGCTGGCAGAAGGCGTTCCAGTCTTTGCGCCTCTTACGAAATCGGACTGGCAGCTCGATCCGGAAGCGATCCGCACGGCGATTTCCCCGCGCACGAAGGCGATGATCCTGTGCAACCCGCACAACCCCACGGGGGCGAACTGGTCTCGGGAAAGCCTTGCGGAAGTGGCGCGTATCGCGGCTGAAAACAATCTCTTTGTGATTGCCGACGAGACTTACGATTTCCTCGCCTATGACGGCCAGTCCACGGTCAGCCTGACATCTTTTCCCGAATTGCGCGACCGTCTTATCGCTGTTTTCAGCTTCTCCAAGAAGTATGCGATGACGGGGTGGCGCATCGGTTACGTTTATGCCCCGGCTCCCATTCTCGACCAGATCATGAAGGTCCATGACGCCGTCGTGATCTGTGCTCCCACACTCGCGCAGCATGCCGCCCTTGCGGCCCTCGAAGGTCCTCAGGACTGCGTCGAAGAAATCCGCAAAGCGCTCCAGGACCGTCGTGACCTTGTGTGCAGCAGGCTCGACCGGATGAGCGATCATTTCAGCTATGTCGTGCCCAGGGGAGCATACTACCTCATGGCACGCTACAATGCTCCCGGAGTCGATTCCATGGCGTACGCCCTCAGGCTGCTCAATGAAGCGCGCGTCATCACCATCCCCGGTGCCGCTTTCGGCCCCGACGGAGAAGGTCATATACGGATATCCTTCGGAGGCTCCGAGGAGGAAATCGGCGACGCATTCGACCGCATAGAAAAATGGGTCTCGCAGGATCCGTTCGGAATTGCACCGCCACCGCCTGCACCGGAAGAACCCCCCGTTCGGGAAGAACAGGAACAACCCCTTCCCGAAGAACCGGCCGTGCCCGAAAAAGCTGCCCCCAAGCCCAGAAAAAAGGCGAAGCCCGGACCTCAGCAGATGGCGATAGATTGGGGAAAACCGAAGAAGTGAGAAGTGAAGAGTGAGCAGTAAACGGTGAGCTGAAAAACACCCGCCATACTGTCACGCAGGTGTGCTCTGATAATTACTTTCCGTTCCGGCACGATCTCCCGACCGTGCCGGTCGTATTTCGGGTGACTGTTGCCGCATCGTCCGTTTCTCTCTGAAATGCTGGGCCCCGGCTGATCCAATCACCCTCTCTCCTATTTCCGCTGGCTCGCAAGCTCCGGCTTAGGCGAACCTGATATGCGTCAACTTAAGCCAACCGCTGGTTCCCAAGCTCTGCTTGGGAACCCCCGTTTGGGAAGCTCCTGCTTCCTCTCACAAAAGCCGCGCCTGTCATTCAGCTTTCATCTTTTCGACGGAATTGCGAAATGATTTCGGCGGGACTAGATTTGTTTGGCACTTGGTTGAGTTGATCTGGGGGAAAATGACGGGGTGGACGGGGCCGTTGCGGGCAATCCATCGCTCCCGGAGCCGGGGTTACCAAGGAGGACCTTGGGAACCAGCGGAGGGGGAAACGTCAGCATATCAAAACAATCCCACTCTTAAGTTGACGGCTA
>JAEZHY010000051.1 GCA_023416335.1 Pseudomonadota bacterium
CTTCACCCGTACCCTCACAGGTACCGGCGCATGACTCGGGGCCGGTGTGGTTCGTTAGACCTTCACCGTATGGCTCTTTCATCCACTACTCCAAGCCGACTTTTACCGGCGCTTTCTCACTGCTCACCGTTCACTCCTATACGATGACATACTTCTTGATCGTATGCACTACCTCGTCGGGGTCATCCAGAATTGTAACAATCTCGAGGTCCTCCTCGGAAATATAATCGCCGCCGAGCAGAGTGCTCCGAACCCAGTCCATCAGGCCCGTCCAGTACTCCTTGCCGACCAGGATCACCGGAAAGGGTTTGATTCGCCTTGTCTGGATGAGGGTCAGGGACTCGAAAATTTCGTCCATGGTCCCGAATCCGCCGGGCATCCCGATGTAGGCCTGCGCGTATTTTATGAACATCACCTTGCGGACGAAGAAGTACTGGAAATTGAGGCTTACCGTCGAGAAGGGGTTCGGGACCTGTTCGAAGGGAAGTTCGATATTCAGGCCGACCGATTTGGCCCCGCCGTCTTTTGCGCCCTTGTTTCCGGCTTCCATGACGCCGGGGCCGCCTCCCGTGATGACGTGGTATCCGTGCTTGGCGAGTTTAAGGGCTATCTGATAGGTTTTTTCATAAGTCTCATCACCGGGCTTGACACGTGCCGACCCAAAAATGGATACTGCCGGATAGAGATCGCCCAGGGTTTCGAATCCGTCAACGAATTCGCCCAGGATCTTGAACAGTCGCCACGAATCGTGAATGGTCATCGCGTCGATTACGTATTGCTTCTCTGCCATTGAAAGAATTCCTTCCACGCGGCTGTGAGTGGGACATTTACAAAGGTACTGATTACCTTGTTGAACATCATATTGGGTGGAGAAGAATTATATTAGGGTCTCGGAAATTGAACAAGGTTGTAGTTGTTCGGAGGCGATTCGCGGTAGTTTTGAATGATGTTGAAGAGATAGTAGGAATGAGCTATTTTGTCTGGTAAATTACCGGTTTAAATTTTTCGACCGCTGGGCTTTCCTGGTTCAGGAGGGGCAGGCCGTGGACATAAAAGGAGGATGTGGATGGATATGAAGGAATTCGTTAGGACGGCTCTTAAGAAAGTTGGCCAGAAAGTGCATGACGGTAGCCTTGATATTCATGAAGAAGGTTATGGCGACACGGAAGAGATGCTTCTGGATTGGATATGGATCGAGCTGAAAGAGGAATCTCCCGACAAGGACGCGGTCGTAAACATGGACCTTGACGATTTGTACGAAGTCATCGAGAGTGCGGCCGATATGTACGAAGATTACCACATTCTGCTCGAATCGATAAAGGCCGGCGCAGAACGCTGACCGGCACGCCTTTACCGGACGGAAGCGCTCTTCATGAGCGCTTTTTTTATTTATGCACTCAGCAGCGAAAGAGAGAACATGAAAGCTGTAAAACTGAATCCGGGGCGCGAGAGACGAATTCTCCAGGGACATCGCTGGATTTTCAGCAACGAGATAGCCGGCCCGATGTCGGAACACGAGCCGGGGAGCTGGGTTGAGGTCTTTTCGGCAAAAAACGTTTCGCTCGGCTTCGGGTATATCAACCCCGCATCCCTCATTGCCGTCCGCCTCGTTTCCCCTCCAGGCCGAAAACCCGATGAGGGGTTCTTCCGGGAGGCACTGCTGCAGGCTGCCGGGCTCAGAGAAGCGGCCTATCCGGAATCGGACTGCAGCAGGCTCGTCTACGGGGAGTCGGACAGTCTGCCCGGCCTCGTCGTGGACCGCTACGGAGACGTTCTCGCATACCAGATCGGCACCCGCGGAATGGCCGAAATCGAACCGCTCATAAGGGAACTCCTCGCAGACGTCTTCAACCCATCCGCACTGGTTTTCCGAAACGACTCGCCCTCGCGCACACTCGAAGGCCTAAACCGTGAAAAGGGAATAGCTTTCGGAAAACTTCCGGAACTGGTTCCGGTCCGGATTGATGGCATAAAGTATCTCGTGGACGTGCTGAACGGACAGAAAACCGGGATGTACCTCGACCAGCGGGACAACAGGTTGGCTATGCGCCGCTGGACGCGGGGAAAGAGGGTGCTGGATCTTTTCTGCTACAACGGCGCCTGGAGCCTTTCGGCTGCCGCGGGAGGAGCCGCCGAAACCATCGGAGTGGACGCCTCGGCCGAAGCTGTGCAATCGGCCTTGCGGAACACCGAACTGAACGGCTTTGCGCAGTGCTCATTTGTTGCGTCCGACGTTTTCGAGTACCTCAAACGCGCGGAAAGGGGATCGTTCGACGTAATCGTCCTGGACCCACCGGCTTTTGCGAAGACCAAATCAGCGGTCCCGGAAGCGAAAAAGGGCTATGCGGACATCAACCGGCGAGCCCTTCTGGCGCTCAAACCGGGAGGCATCCTCATCACGTGCTCCTGCTCCTACCACATGAACAAAGAACTCTTCCGGGAGGCGCTGCTTGCAGCCGGCCAGGCATCGGGGCGCAGGCTCCGCGTCCTGCAGGTCCGCGGCCAGGCCCTGGACCACCCGGCGCTCCTGGCGATGCCGGAGACGGATTATCTGAAGTGTTTTGTCATCGAAGCTGCGTGACGCAGAACGCAAAGTATAAGCGCAACGTTGCCGAATGTCCCGGCAGCTTGCCGGCCTGAGTGGCGGGGGGCGAATCCCGATCGATTTTCAAAAAACGATTACGACCGTTCAAAAACGATTACAAATGAACCGTTTTGTAAAAAAATGATTACGAGGTTTATGGTTTCTTCCGGTGTGAAGGTTCAGCTTGAACTTGGCCAGGGAAGTGCCTGAAAAGGCGACAGTGTACACGCATGAAGCCCATCCGGCCTGTCGGGACGGGGTTCCCAAGCCGGAGGAACTGTTGCCCAATGGAGACGGACCCGGTTCCCGGGCATTTTGCGACCAAGTTCCCCAACCCGTCATCCCGGCGTGCTTTTGAGCCGGGATCCCAGGGTTTTTAAGATCTTGAAATCGCGATTAATCCGCCCTGGAAGCTTGGTTTTCGGTGTGAGCTTGTCCTGATCGAAGAGAAGGGCCGGAATGATGACGCCGGGCTCTGCCACCCTACACGGCTGAATGGGTTAAATAGGACGTCTCCCCAGACAGTCGGATTTTTCCGACGAGTTGACCATTTCTATGTAACCCCCTCAGGGTAAAAGGAAAATTGTCGTTGGTCCGGCTCCCCAGGGTGGCGCTCCGCTGACCCTGGGCTATCCTATTTAGCGCTTTCAGCGCAAGAAAAACGTCGCTGACACTTTAAGCCGGTTGGGTGGGCACCCGGTCTCTTGGGTGCCCACCGCCCGGCCATCCTAATGAGGTCGATCCGAATCTATTATTACATCACAATCCGGCTTTCTCGATGGCGTCCCGGATCTTCTGTTTGTCGGAATCGTTCAGGGGCAGCAGTGGGAGGCGCGGAAGTCCGCCGTAGTATCCCGCTACATCCATCGCGTATTTGATGCCGGCAACTCCGAAGGTACCGGAAATTGCATTGTTGAGACGGTACAGCTTGAGGTGCATTTTGCGCGCCTCATCCAGATCGCCTTTCAGGAACGTGTCGTACAACTCGCAGCAGGCGTGAGGATATGCGTTTGCCGGAGCGACCACGCCTCCTTTCGCTCCAAGCACCAGACCCGCAAGGAGCGTATCGATGGTACCGGCCAGCACCGTGAAAGACTCATCACAGCATTCCAGAAAACGGGCCGCCCCTTCCGGAGACGTGTCTTTCATCCCGATGATATTCGGGTGACGCGATACGGCCTGAATGACTTTCGGGGACACTGCCGCGCCGGTGAAAATCGGGGCATTATATACCACGACGGGTATGGGCAGGGCATCGGCAACATCCGTATAGAAACGGATCAGGGCCTCGTCGGTGATGTCTTTTTTGAAGTAGAAGGGATTGAGAATGGAAGCGCAGTCGGCTCCAAGCTTGGCCACCTCCTTCGCAAATGCGATCGTCCGGCGCGTCGATTCATACCCGGCCCCGGCCATCACGATCTGATGATCGGCTTTCTCCTCGACAACCGCTTCGACGATCTTCAGCTTCTCCTCTTCGGTCATGCTTTTGTTTTCGCCGTTGCTCCCCAGGACAAGATAGCCGGCCAGGGGCGTTTCCCGGTACTTGCGCATGTTGCGCCTCATGTAATCGACCGAAACTTCTTCATTTACGAAAGGAGTATTGATGGGTGCGATAATACCTGCGAGGTCCTTCTTCATTCAAAACCCTCCGAGATTTTGCCCGACCGCGCGGCGAATACCGATAGACGCACAGCCGGATGCCTCCATTTACGAGCAACGGAACCCCACGATCTGCAAACCGGGGCTCACCACAATTGAAGACGCCGATCACGCATTATCCCGCTTCCGTTCCCCACCACAAAAACAATCGAGCCGCCTGTGGTTAAATTGGGTTCAGCCGGCATTTTTACCCGGGAATCGGTATATATGCAACGGTCTCGATTCGTAAACCGGCTGGGTTCAGCCAAACGAGGGAAAACTGATGGAATTGAATCTGTACAGCCTTGCCGAAGGTGCCGGATCGGCCAGAGGCGTAACCGTGATCATTGACGTTTTTCGAGCTTTTACCTGTACGCCCCTGCTTTTCTCACTCGGAATTAAGGACTCAATGCTGGTAAGCACCGCAGAGGAAGCTTTCGCGCTGAAGCGGGAGAATCCCGAGCGCATCCTGGTGGGCGAGATCGGAGGGATTCCCATCGAAGGATTCGACGTCGGCAACTCTCCGAGCCAGATCCTGCGCCTGGGCAGGGAATACTTCGCAGGGAAGTCCGTCGTGCAGAGGACCTCAGCCGGTGTACAGGGAGCGCTCATTGCAAGCGAAAATGCCGAGGAAGTGCTCCTGGGAAGTTTCACGGTCGCAAAGCCGACAACGGACTACATCAGGCGGAAATCCCCCGAACGCGTCTCGCTCGTCGCCATGGGCTGGCAATTGAAAGACATAGCCCCGGAAGACGAGTGGTGCGCGAGATATATGGCACATCTTCTGGGCAAAGGGGATTACGATCACAACCAGGCGATGCGTGAGGTCATTTTCCACGAGAGCGCGCAGAAGTTCCTGAGGGGCAACAAGGCATACTTTCCGCCCGAAGACCCTGTCCTGTGCCTGCAGCGCGACCTGTACGATTTTGCTCTGAGGGCAGAAAAGGTCGGAGGGAACCTGGTTGTTTCGACGATAGAGAACAGCGGGTAAGGTCTCTTTCAGGGATACAGCAGGAGGCATTGATATTCATGATGGCCGCTCAACGTACAGACAAAACTGAAAAGATCTGTTTGCGACTCAGCAAGTCTGCAAAACAGACATTGCAGGCTGCAGCAAAAACTTCAGGTAAATCCGTCAGCCGGTTCGTTCTTGAATCAGCGCTGATGGAAGCTGAAGAATGGCTGGCGGATCGGACCGTTTTCACACTCGATGCGGAACAGTGGGACGCCTTCGTCGCGGCACTTGACACTCCACCACGTCGTCACCCACGTCTCGAACGATTGTTCCGCGAACCGTCCGTCTTTGACGCCAACCAGTGATACTGCCCCGTCGTATTGAGAAGTTGCATCGGTCTCATGCCGTCGACGAATTCACCTGCGGTCAACCCGAACTCGACCGTTTTCTGATTCGGCATGCCCTCCAAGCACAACAGATGAACTCACCACAGACCTATGTCGGCCTGAGCGGCAACACAGCGATCGGATATTACACGATTGTCGCGGGTGAAGTCCGGCATGCGGATGCTCCGGAGCGCATCGCAAAAGGCATGCCTCGCCATCCTATCCCGCTTCTCATTCTTGCACGCCTTGCCGTGCATAGCGAATGTCAGGGGCGTGGAATTGGAGCCGGGTTGCTTTTGGATGCATTGGGACGCATATTGCAGGTTGCCGACATCGTAGGGGTACGCTCGGTAGCCGTCCACGCAAAGGATGACTCCACTGCTTCCTTCTATCGCCATTTCGGATTTACACCCTCGCCTACCGACAGCCGGCATCTTTTCATGTTAATCAAAGACATTCGGGTTGCGGCTGGCGATTCGACTCCTCCGGAAGGCAGCCTATCTCATTAGGCTAATCGATGTTACTTTATAATACATTGAAATTTATAATCTAATTATACTATGTTGCATGAATTTTAAAGTTTTTTTCTTGCAAATAGACCGCTTTCGTGCTTATCCTTATTGTGAGGCGAAGAGGTCCATGTCCAAACTTAAAGAAATCAAAAAGCACTTGCGCCCCGGGCAAGTTTATCGTCGCGCCGAGCTTTCAAAATGGTCGAACGCAGTTGACCGCCATTTACAGCAGCTGCTGAAGGAAGGCGCCCTGACCAAATTGTCCGGAGGTGTCTACTACTGCCCCAGGATAACGACGTTCGGAACAGTACCGGCTGATGACAAGACTCTTGTAAGGGCTTTCCTGAAGGATAACCGCTTTCTTCTCACGTCCCCGAATGCCTATAACGCACTGGGGGTCGGTACGACGCAGCTTTACAACACCACCGTCGTTTATAACCATAAGAGGCATGGCCGTTTTGATCTGGGCGGCCGGGTTTTTGATTTCCGGACGAAACCGCACTTTCCATCCAGTTTGACACCGGAATTCCTGCTGGTCGATCTCGTAAACAACCTCAAGAGTCTGTCGGAAGACCGTGAAAAGGTGCTGGGCAAAGTGAAGAAAGCAGCGGCATCCATGGATTCCCATGCGCTTTCCAGAGCCGTCCGGCAGTATGGAGGCGTAGCGGCAAGGAAGTTCTTTGCCATGACGACCAAAAAGGATGAGCTGCATGCCGTCCGGTAACTACCTTCACCACCATCCTGAGTTTTCAGACCTGCTGCGCACCGTGGCCGGGCAAATGTCGATTGACCCCATCCTGGTGGAAAAAGACTACTGGATTATGCACAGCCTGTATGGCTTGCAAAAAATTGGCTTGACCTTTGAACTCAAGGGCGGCACATCCCTTTCGAAGGGTTTCGGGATCATCCACCGGTTTTCTGAAGACATCGATATCCGGGTTGAGCCGCCCGCGGCAATGAAGGTCATGACCGGTCAAAACCACGACAAGCCCGCGCATCGAGAAAGCAGGCGGCAATTTTACAACTGGCTGGCAGAGACCATAAAGATCGACGGCATTGATGAAGCCCAACGCGACACGGACTTCGATGATGCAAAATTCCGAAACGGAGGGATCCGGCTTCATTATAGAAGTGCAGCCGGCCGCATATCCGGTTTGAAGGAAGGGATTCTTCTGGAGGTGGGTTTTGACGATGTTACGCCAAACCAGCCCAGGGATATAAGCTCATGGGCTTTCGATTTTGCAGCCGGCAAGGTTTCCATGTTCGATAATCGCGCTAAAGCTGTAGCCTGCTACCATCCCGGCTATACGCTGGTTGAAAAGCTGCAAACCATTTCGACAAAATACCGCATGCAGCAAGCCACGAGTTCCTTCCCGGTCAACTTCATGCGGCACTATTACGATGTGTATTGTCTGCTCCAGGACCCGACCGTACTCTCTTTTATCGGAACTCCAAACTATCAGGCTCATAAGCAAAAACGATTCCGTTCCGCCGACAATCAGACCATCGCAAGAAATGAAGCTTTCCTTCTGAGCGACGGGGGGACACGCTCCGAGTATGAAAAAGCCTATCGTACAAGCAGTCCTCTCTTTTACAAAGATCAGCCCGATTTCGGCGAAATCCTGAATCGTATTCAAACCTAGGCCGACCGATTATAAGCGCTCAATTCTAATCAAACTCCTTCCCCGCCCACCTCACACGTCCGAGGATGTAGGACTTCAGACTTTTTCCCGGATCCAGCGAAAACTCGAACGGGCGGTAGTCCGCCGTGTTGTCCGAAAGGCAGACCAGCATCAGGCGGCCGGGATCTCCGCTCATCACGAGTCTTTTGAGGGCCACCGTCCCATCGGGAAGAATGACCAGGTAGATCCGTCCGGCAAGCACCTGGAGGCGCTCTCCTTCAAAGGTGTCGACCAGCGCCATCTCTCCCTGGTTTATGGTCGGCGACATCGAATCCCCGCGCACCCGGATCAGCATGAGCTTTTTTTGCCTCTCTTCGCTTCTCCCCACCATCTTCTCTACCCACCACTTCTTGAACGGATAGAAATCGGCAATTTCCTCAAAGAGGATTTCCCCCTCCGGTCCTCCGGTAACTCGCGATTCGAGCAGCGGAATGAGGCTGTAGCTCTCCGCGGTCCCTTCGCCATTTTTTGAAGAGCCCGGTCCCGCGGCAACTGCCGGGTCTCCCTCGCCCAGGAGCAGCCACGCCGGGCTGACTGCAAATTCCCTGCAAAGAGCTTCGAGAAATTCAGCCGAAGGCGAGGTCACCCCATCGCGATAGTTTATCAGGGTGTTTTTGGACACGCCGGTCTGCTGCGCGAAACGGGGAAGCGGCAGACCAGAATTATGGATTATCTTTTTGAGCCTCTCGGCAAGCATGAGTAGTTTTTCCTATGTTACCGGTTTACGGCATCAGAGAATTTTCATTTATTTGTCAGTACTTAGCCCTGATAGCAAGGAAAGCCGGCAGAGCTAAATTTTTCAACAGGTTAATCAATTTTTTGGTTGACTAACTAGTTTTTTGGTGATAGCTTCCTCTCCAACTGACCAATATATTAGAAGAGGAGAAACGAAATGACCCCGTTAGAGATCAAAGTCGCGCTCATGAAAGAAGGAGTATCGATGCGTTCAATTGCCCGGAAACTCGGAGTTTCCGCAAATGCCGTTTCCCTGGTTGTCAATCGGCGCATGAAAAGCCCCCGCATTATGGAAGAAATAGCCGGGACCATAAAGTTGGACAAAGGCTCCGTTTTTCCGGAATACCGCAGCAGCCCACGTCATTCGACCAGATCCATTGGCTGAATGGTATTCGGAAATCACTTTCAATGTCAAGCGAAATATCCAAAATAATGGTGCAAATTACAAAATACCTGTGCTTCTAATTCAAGAGTTTGGTTTACCAAGGAGACATTATGGAAAAAACGGCAAAATGCGGACATTGCGGCAAGGAAAGGAAGATTACGGCTCAGGGACTCTGCTGTTCCTGCTACCACCGGGAGCGTAGAAAAAGGATGGGGCATTCGCGTGCGTCCGATACACGCGGACAGGAGGATTTTACTGTCGCGGTGGACTTTTCTCCGATGGCTTTCCTCCTGGAAGAGTTGAAAAAAAGGGCCGGGTCCGAGCTGAGGGACGTCGGCCGCCAAATTCTGTGGGAACTCAACAAATGCGTGGGGGCCGGAGCATGCTGATCATCGGAAGCTGGACGGATGTCGACAGGGCACTGGAGCGAATTGGAATTCTCGAACTCGAGACCGGCGAGCGCTGTTCGTCTCTCGGGCGAAGGCTCTATGAACTCCTGGGAGAGTATTCGCAGGAACTGAAGGAGATCTCGGAAGAGAAGAAAGCCGTGGAGGCCGCGGTCGAATCCTTTTGCCTCCTGAACAAAGCCGAATTCGCAAAAAAGCGCAGCAAACAATTCCACTACGGAAAGATCGCGTTTCGAACAGCCGAGCGGATCGAGGTCCCGGAGGACCTGGAGGAAGCGGTAATCTCGACCCTGAAGAAACTGGGCTACACGGAGTGCATCGAAACACGGGAACGGCTCGACAAGAACTCCCTGAAAAGACTTTCAGACGGCGATCTCGTCAGGTGCGGGATCCGCCGCACACGGGAGGATCACTTCCGGGTCGATCCGGACCTGAACCTCATCTCGCAAAGGATCGGAAAGAACGGGCTGCCCGCGCCTGTCTTTTCCGTCGATCTGGAAAAACTGGCCAAAGCGGTAAAGCATAAGGAAGGAGCCGCCGCCGAAGATGCTTCGCCGAAGACCATGGGAGGCATCGCGTGACAATCTCAAAACCCAAAGGGAAGAAACCGTATAGCTCCCAGAAGGTGGGACATCGGGAGAGGATGCGCGATCACGCTGTGATCGTCTTCAGACTGTTGAAGGACAACAGGCGCATTTCCCTGGACAGGATTGCCCAGGAACTGGGGACGAGCAAGCTCACCGCTCGCCGCTGGGTTAACTCGTTCAGCTGCGTGCTGCCCATCCGAATGGAGGAAGGGGTAGTCATTGTCGAGCAGCCGAGCAAATAACAATGCCCCCGTATCAGGCACTCGGTGTACGGTTTCGATCCGCACAGCGGCCTGATACCGCGGGGCATAACAAAGGTCAGGAAGTCAAACGCTTAAACCAACCACTAACCAACATCAATAAGGAGGGGGTCCGTAATCCGGCGGCCCGTAGTACCCTGGAGGAGGCTCATAAGGAGCAACTCCATAGTCCCATGGAAGAGGTCCATAGTCCCTTGGTGGAGGTCCATAATCCCTACTCCGTTCGTACTGGTCGACGATCGCTCCGCCGACTGCGCCTGCAGCGCCTCCGATCGCAGCACCCAGCCCCGGGCTGCCTCCAGTCGCCGCTCCCAGCGCCGCACCGGCACCGGCCCCTATCGCTCCGCCACTCAACACCCGTTGTTCAGTAGGTGACATCCCTGCACAACCGGCGACGAGAGAAAGAATTCCGAATATTGCTACAATGCGTATAAGTTTCACTTGGGTCCTCTCAGTGATTGGTTATCCAATTACTCCTAAACGCTTGTTCCATTATGATAATGACGATGGAGAAGCCGTCAAGGTAGGTCATCGCTCCCCCGCCGGCCGGCCGCCTTTTCGCTTTTTTGGTTCCTCATCGATATTTTTTGCTGTATAGACGTGTTGGACTCATTAAGGAGCAAAATATGCTGAATCTCTTGTGTGGCCGGGACCCCGTCGACCTGGGAATCAAAACGTACGAAGGATGGAATATAACCGCGTTTCTCGACCACATTAGAGTATGCGAAAAATGCTCAAAATCGCAGGAGTCCCTGATCAACGACCTCAACCTGATAATCGGCGGAGGGGACCGAGGCTGACCTCCGACGCCGCATGAAAATTATTCGGCCTTTTGATCCCTGCGCATTCCCTGCGCAAAGGACCAGGCTGCCTTCCGGGACATTTGTCGGCGCGCCGACATCCGCTGTTCGAAGGCGTTCGGGAGAATCT
Source organism: Pseudomonadota bacterium (assembly GCA_023416335.1). The sequence continues at coordinate 11,062 of JAEZHY010000051.1, forward strand.
CAGGCACTATTGCCTTTTCGTGTCGCTTCAACTTGAAGGGAAGCACCTCTCTCAGATCGGCAAGACTCCCAGGCCGAAAACCCCATCGTTCAGTTCCAAAGATGAACCGGAAGTCAGGCAGGAATCGGGTTGATAGCTGCCCGGTCCGCTGGGATTGGTCATAGCCTCGGGAATCATGAGGCACGAGTTCACGGGCTCGGTCGGGCTGTACGCGGAAACAGGCGCGACCCCGGCGAACACCAGAAAAAACACCGCCAACGTTAAAACCAGTTTGGGCGTACGCATCTTACTCTCCTTCCTTCCGCAGGCTTCCTGAACGCGGAATGCATTTTCGTCGCTTTCATTACAATTGTAATTCTCTTCCCCTAAAAATTTAATCATCGTTCTCATTCTCGCTCATTGGCAAAAAAAGAATGGTTACTTTCCAATGAGGAAAAGTCCGCGAACCATTACAAAAGCAAGGAGTCCGAAAATGGGCGAAAAGAAGATGCCGCACCCGATGCACGATCAGCACCTGTGCTATCTGGAAAACATCGGATATGTAAAATCCAGTCTGGAGGAATACAAGGAACTGGTGCGCAGCTCGAATTACGTCTGCCAAAAGTGCGGTCGCACCGCTGCCGACGAAAAGAACCTTTGCTCGCCGGAAAAGCTGTAAGAGGGCGGTGATCAGTGAACCGTGAGCCAGTGAGCTGAAAAGACCGAAGTCAATAGGCCTATCGGGAGTGGGTTCCCAAGCCGGAGGGGGCTGTTGCCCAAATGGGCACAAACTTTTTTGCCTGGCATTTTGCGAACAAGTTCCCCAACCCGTCGTCCCGGTCGTGCTTTTGAGCCGGGATCCAAAGTTTCTAAGGCATTGAATTCAGGATTAATCCGCCCTGGAAGTCTGGATTCCGGTGTGAACTTGTGTCGCGAGAGCCTGAGGCTCATATATCCAGAATGACCGTCGCTTCCCAGCCGCGGCTGGTCTGTTCTACCCGGAAGCGATGCAACGTTACCGCTTTAACGTCCACGATCATGTCGTGCCGCGCTGGATCGATTTCCTCACCCCGGGCAGTCGCCTTTAATGAATAAGCGCCGTCGCCGTGCTCTATCCTCAGATCGCCGAGTCGGAGCAGGAGCCGCTCTGCGTCCTTGAAAAAGATGAGTTCCTGGAGCAGGCTGAACAGGAGCATGTCTATCGTATCCGCCTCCACGTCGATTCCTCGCTCCACCTGCGGCCGGATGGACTCCAGGTCCGATATCATCACATTCATCGTTGCGTCGGCGGCCGAGTCGAACATCAGCTCCAGGGTTTCCCCCCAGGCTTCGAAAGCAATATCGGCTATGGCAATGTCATCCAGGAAGTTGTAAGGCATCTAACTCACCTCGCATTGCTGAAGTCCTTCCACTATCCCCGGCCGGACCGATTCCAGGTTGCGGCCGATAAAGACCAGTTTGGTTGCATCGGTTTCGAAATCCTCGAAATCCGCGCGGCCGATCACATAATTGAACAGACTGCCACCGTCCCGAAAGCGGATGAAGCCTTTGGCGCGGAAGACCTCCTCCGGCAAACTCTCCGCGAATTCCCGGAACCGTTCCGAATCGAGCAGCCTTTCCGTGGCCCAGGTGAAGGATGTGAGGTCCGATTCCGAATGGGTTGGAGCATGCCGAGGCCTCTCGCCCGGTCCGAACCCGAAAAGCAGCTTCGTATCGACCCGGCAATCGACGGTCCTGATAATCACCGCCCGGTCATTGTACTCCCTGATCTGGGCATCGACGGTATCCGCTTCGGATTCCGATACGAGGTCGGTCTTGTTCACGAGAATGATATCGGCGGATTCGATTTGTGTCCTCGCCGTGTAGCCGACGTATGGATGGTGAACCGAAATGTATGCATCCACGATGCAGACGACGCTGTCCAGCCGCACCTCCGGGAGGTTGTCTTCCACTTCGAAGGCCAGGGCGTCCGATTCGGCCACCCCGGTAGCCTCCACAACGATGAAGTCGGGAGCGATGTTTTCGACGATCTCGCGCACTGCGGCTTCGAATTCCCCGGTCATGGAGCAGCAGACGCATCCGCCGGCCAGTTCCACGATGTCGATGTCACGACCTTTGATGATCTTGCTGTCGATCGCGATCTCGCCGAACTCGTTCATCAGAACGGCGATCCGGAAAGGAGCGTTCTCCAGGATGTGCCCGAGCAGGGTCGTCTTGCCGCTGCCGAGGCCTCCGGTAATTAGCATGATGGGGGTTTTGTGCTGCATTGGGAACTCTTTTGTGCCTGATCAGCCTGTGGTTCACTCGACGAGCGCACACCGTAACGGGCAATGTTGTTGCTTTAAGGAAATACGCCGCTGGTTCCCAAGGTCCGCCTTGGGGACCCCGCCCCGGCAGGCCGGATAGTATCCGGGGCACCTTGTGACGATTTGAATTTGATGATCCGTCATCCTTTCACGTTCCCAACGGGAATGAAACGGGCGACTCTTTTGCTGATCCCGGCCTCTTCCGTCGCTTCGACCACTTCGTCGATGTTCTTGTATGCCGGACCGGCTTCCTCGGCCAAGCCCGACCAGGACGCGGTCCGGACATAGATACCGCGCTGCTCCATATCGTGCTGGAGTGTTTTTCCGTGGAACTGTTTTTTTGCCTGGCGGCGGCTCATGGTCCTGCCGCTTCCGTGCGCCGTGCTGAAAAAGCTCTGGTCGCCCGACCGGACGCCGGCAAGAAGGTAGGATCCCGTTTCCATGCTGCCCCCGATGATAACGGGCTGGCCGGTTTCACGGTAGATGGCCGGGAGTTCTTCGGACCCCGGTCCGAAAGCGCGGGTGGCTCCCTTCCTGTGGACGAGCAGCTCCCGCTGGGCACCGTCGATCGTGTGTTTTTCGATCTTGGCCGTATTGTGCGCAACATCGTAGACCTGGTGCAGTCCGAGGTCCGCGGGGTCTCTATGCAGGACATCCGAAAAGACTTCTCGGATCCTGTGCAGAATGACCTGGCGGTTGGCAAAGGACATGTTGATCGCGCATTTCATACCCGCAAAGTAATCCTGCCCCTCGGGGGAATTGAACGGGGCACATGCGAGTTCGCGATCGAGTATCTTTATGCCGTACTTACTCTCCATAACCTTGAGAAAAACCTGGAGGTAATCGGTTGCCACCTGGTGGCCGAAACCGCGGCTCCCGCAATGAAACATGACGACCACCTGGTCGGGAATCGTCAGGCCGAAGGCCTTGGCCAGCTTCGGATCGAAGACGTTTTCGCTCCTGGTCACCTGGATTTCGAGGTAATGATTCCCCGACCCCAGAGTTCCTATCTGCTTGTATCCGCGGTCGATGGCCTTTTGGCTTATTTTCGAAGAATCCGCTCCCTTGATGCGGCCGAATTCCTCGGTGCGCTCCAGGTCCTCTTCCCAGCCATAGCCGTTTTGGACGCACCACCGGGCTCCCTGCTCGACCAGTTCCCGGAACTCATCGTGGGAGAGCTTGACGAAGCCGCTGCTGCCGACGCCCGCCGGCACACGCTGGAACAGCTTGTCGACCAGTTCCCTCATGTGCTCCTTTACCTCGTCGTACGTAAGGCTGGTCAGAACCAGGCGCATGCCGCAGTTCACATCGAAGCCGATTCCTCCGGGGGAGATCACCCCGGACCGCAAATCCATTGCGGCCACGCCTCCGATCGGAAAGCCATAGCCCCAATGGCCGTCCGGCATGCAGAGGGCGTACTTGAATATCCCGGGAAGAGTAGCCACATTGGTCACCTGGTCCACGACCCCTTCATCCATCTCTTTGACGAGCTTTTCAGTTGCATAGATGCGCGCCGGAACACGCATGCCTTCCTTGTAGGTCGGCGGAATTTCCCAGATTGTCTCGGATATTCTTTTCAGGTCCTTGAGAACGGCCATTTCCGGTCTCCCTCCTCAGGTTTATATCACTGCATGGGCCGGAAGGTCATCCGGCCCGCCTGGCGCAGGTAAATTCAGAAGCAGGCAGGTAGAGTTCGAAAGCTCGGCGAGCGCCAAGCCTGTCCAAATCAATATACTGACGGCCGGACGCCTTGTCCACAACAGCCGGGAGGACCCGGGAGGAAAGGAAGATAGCATTTTACATACATGACGCATCCGGTATAAGTTCACAATTAGTAAAAAATCGCCTCCGGGGTCCGCATCGGATGGAAGGTCGGAGTTGCAGGGGAACCGCGTATGAATGACGGGCATGAGGACAGCTTCCTGGATATCGGTAAAACGGGCCCGGGCTTTATCGCCCTGGGAAAACGCCTCAGGAGAAGCTCCGTTCGGTGCATGGGAATGTGCCCCAACTGGGATGACTACCCGGAGGAAGCCGGAGAGGCCCTCGCTTCCGCCGAAAAGGTATACTACCCCGGCCCGTTGTACGAGCAAATCTTCACTGCATTCGGGAAACGCACTTTTCCCCGCAACTATTATCATTTTCTCGGGAACAAAATTGCCCAGACAAACCTTTTCCAGTTCCTCGGCATCTCACACCCGAAAACCCGCATTTACTACGGACGAAATGTTTCCGGGAAGATAGAAGACGAGTTCCCGTACCCCTTTGTCGCCAAGACCCCGATCGGCTCTTCCCAGGGGCAGGGAGTCTTTCTGATAAAGTCTCCTGCCGATCTTGCAGGCTACCTCAGGACGCACAATCCCGTCTACATCCAGGAGTATCTTCCGATCGATCGCGACCTCAGGGTCGTAGTCGTGGGAACGCGCACCGTGCATGCCTACTGGCGCATTCATCGTGAAGGCGATTTCCGTAACAATGTTTCCCAAGGCGGAGCGATCTCGTTCGAGGATATCCCCGCAGACGCAATTGTTTTTGCCGAGGAACTCGCTTCCAGGTGCCGCTTCGATGAAGCAGGCCTGGACATCTGCGAACACGCGGGGAAGTATTACGTGATCGAGGCGAACATGGTGTTCGGCCTGGAAGGATTCAGGCAGAAGGATATGGATATAAACGAGATTCTCGGGGAAATGTTCGACAACGGCGCGATATGACGATTGGGCATCGCGCTCAAATCCGGGGGGGGTGCGGGGGAATCACTTCCCCCGCGTTTTTTGTCCTAAGCCGCTTTTTCCAGCTTCACCGCGCAGACTTTGTATTCCGGGATCTTCGCCTGCGGGTCGAGGGCGGCGTTCGTAAGATTGTTGGCTGCCGCTTCGACGTAATGGAACGGAATGAATATCGTTCCCGCCTCGGTCGATTCCCCGACAACCGCTTTTGCGGTCAGGCTGCCGCGCCGCGAGGTCACTTTCACGAGTTCGCCGCCGGCCAGGCCGAGCCTCACCGCGTCCTGGCGGTTGACTTCGACGAAACATTCCGGAGCGCAATCGTTCAATGCTTCCGAGCGGCGGGTCATCGTCCCTGTATGATACTGGAAGAGGACTCTTCCCGTGGTCAGCAGGAATGGATATTCCGCATCCGGGGATTCCGCGGGCGGCACCCATTCGACGGGGTGGAACTTCCCTTTGCCGTGCGTAAACTTGTCTTTGTGCAGGAACTTCGTTCCCGCATGGTCCTTTGTCGGACAGGGCCACTGCAGCCCGCCCGCATCAAGCCGTTTGTAATCCATTCCGGCATACGATGGAGTAAGACTTGCCATCTCATCGAAGATCGCCTCGGCATCCGGGTAGTCCATCCCGTAGCCCATGTGCTTCGCGGTGTCGCAAACGATCTCCCAGTCGGCACGGGCTTCTCCGGGGGGCTCTACAGCCTTCCGGACCCGCTGCACGCGGCGCTCGGTATTTGTAAAGGTCCCTTCCTTTTCGGCAAAGCTTGCCGCGGGCAGGACCACATCGGCCATCTGAGCCGTCTCCGTCAGGAAGATATCCTGGACAACCAGGAAATCGAGTTTTTCGATTCCTTCCGCAACATGGCGCAGGTCGGGATCGCTCACCATCGGGTTTTCTCCGACGATATAAAGTCCCCTGATTTGTCCTTTCGCGGCAGCCTGGACTATTTCGACAATTGTCAGGCCGGGTTTTTCCGGAACTGCGTCGACGCCCCATGCTTTTGCGAATTTTTCGCGTACTTCGGGTACGCTTACCGGCTGGTATGCGGTGAGGACGTTCGGCAGGCATCCCATATCGCAGGCGCCCTGCACGTTGTTTTGCCCTCGGAGCGGGTTTACCCCGGCCGATTCCTTGCCGACGTTACCGCAGAGCATCGCCAGGTTAGCCACGCTTTTTACGGTATCCGTGCCGTTAATGTGCTGAGTGATCCCCATCGCGTAGGCTATCGAAGCGGCAGGTGCCCCGGCATAGATGCGGGCCGCCCGGATAAGTTCGGCAGCGGGAATTCCCGATATCTCTTCGACTCTTTCGGGCGTATACGATTCAACAGTTTTCGCGAGGGCTTCGAAATCCTCGGTCCGCTCCGCGACAAAGGTTTTATCGTACAAGCCTTCCCGGATGATTACGTGCATCATGCCGTTCAGCCACGCGACGTCCGACCCCGGCTTCTGGCGCAGCCAGACGTCCGCGAAATCCACCAAGTCGATCCTGCGCGGGTCCGCAACGATGAGCTTTGTCTTTCCGCTCACGATGCCGCGCTTGATAAAGGTCGAGATTACCGGATGCATCTCCCTCGTATTCGATCCGGTAAGCAGGATGACGTCCGATCTTTCGAGTTCCTCGATCGAGTTGGTCATCGCTCCGCTTCCGAAAGCGGCGGCCAGACCGGCCACCGTCGAGGAGTGTCAGAGACGCGCGCAGTGGTCGATGTTGTTGGTTCCGATCACCGCGCGGGCAAATTTGGAAAGAAGGTAGTTTTCTTCATTGGTGCAGCGTGCGGATGCGAACAGGGCAAGAGAATCGGGGCCCGCTTCCGCCTTGATCGCACCGAGTTTTTCGGAAACGAGGTCGAGCGCTTCGTCCCAGGATGCTTCTTCCAGTTTCCCGTTCTTCCTGATAAGCGGGGTCTTGAGCCTGTCCGGATGGTGAATGAAATCCATCCCGAAGCGACCCTTTACGCAGAGGCTCCCATTGTTGGGACCGGGCAGATCGGGATTCGAGGTGACTCTTACGACCTTGCCGTCCTTGACGTTGAGTTCGAGTTGGCAGCCCACGCCGCAGTAGACGCAGGTGGTGGGCACTTTCCCTACTTCCCAGGCGCGACCTTTAAATCTTGCCTGCTTGTAGGTGAGCGCTCCCGTCGGGCACGACGCGATGCACTCGCCGCAGTAGACGCAATTCGAGTCCTTGAGCAATCCGTTGTTAAAGGTGGTTATGTAGGAATCGGAGCCGCGGGCGGCGATATCTATCACACCGTTAACCTGGACCGAGAGGCAGCCGCGCACGCAGCGCCCGCACAGGACGCATTTGTTCGGGTCCCGAACGATCATAGCGCTGGAATCGTCGATGGATTTCGGCACGAAAGACGTTTTGTAGCGCAGGTGGTCGATCCCGTGTTCATAGACGAGGTTCTGAAGCTCGCATTCCCCGTTTTTCTCGCACATGAGGCAGTTGTGGTCGCCGTAGGCGAGCAGCAGTTCCAGCACGGTTCGGCGCACTCGCAGGAGGCGGTCGGAATGGGTCGTGATTTTCATGCCGTCGGTTGCGGGGGTCGTACAGGAAGGCGGGAGCCCCCGCATGTTTTCGATCTCCACTATGCAGAGCCGACAGCCGCCGTAGGGGGGCATTTTGGGGTGATAGCAAAGAGTGGGCACATGTATGGCGTTTTCCCTACAAATTTCAAGGACCGTCTGCCCTTTCCTGCCCGGGACACTTTTGCCGTTTATCGTTAATGTCAGTTTATCGTCCATTTTTTCTCTCCGCCGATGGCGGAAACTTTCCCCGAGGGGAATGCACGTTCCGCCATCGTGTTTGTCCGGACAGTTTGTCAGTCTATCGAATGATATCTGCAGGCCAGGATGCAGGAGCGGCACTTGATGCACTTCGCCTGGTCGATGCGGGCAGATTCCTTTTTCTTCCAGGTGACGGCTCCAGCGGGGCACGCGCTGAAACAGGCGCCACATTTCCTGCATTTTTCCTCGTTTACTTCGAATTTGATAAGCGGGATGCAGACCCTTGCGGGGCATTCTTTCTTCAGGATATGCGCTTCGTATTCGTCCCGGAAGTATCGAACGGTCGATAGGGCCGGATTGGGTGCGGTCTGCCCCAGTCCGCAAAGAGACCCGCTCTTGACATCCTCGGCCAGTTCGACGAGTTGGTCCAGGTCGCCCATGGTCGCTTCGCCTTTGGATATGGCGGTCAGGATTTCCAGCATCTTCTTCGTTCCGAGGCGGCACGGCACGCACTTGCCGCACGATTCCTTCTGCGTGAAGGTGAGGAAGAATTTGGCCATATCGACCATGCAGGTATTCTCGTCGGTAACGATGAGGCCGCCCGAGCCCATGATGGCACCGAGTTGGGTCAGGTTTTCATAGTCCATGGGCACATCGAAATGCGAAAGCGGGATGCAGCCTCCGGAAGGCCCCCCGGTTTGGGCCGCCTTGAATTGCCGCTTGTTGGGTATCCCCCCACCGATTTCTTCGATGATCTCACGCAGCGGCGTACCCATAGGGATTTCGACAAGACCGCTGTAGGAAATCTTCCCGGCAAGGGCGAAGACTTTCGTCCCCTTGCTCTTCTCGGTTCCGACCGAAGCAAACCAGTCGCCGCCCCTGGTCATGATGACCGGAATATTCGCCAGGGTCTCGACGTTGTTGATGTTGGTGGGCTTTCCGAAAAGGCCCTTCACAGCCGGAAAGGGAGGCCTCGGATTGGGCATGCCGCGCTTGCCTTCGATCGAGGCCATGAGGGCGGTTTCTTCGCCGCAGACGAACGCGCCGGCTCCGAGCTTCACAGTGATGTCGAAGTCGAAATCGGATCCGAAGATGTTCTTCCCGAGAAAGCCCCGCGCCCTTGCCTGGTCGAGAGCAATGAGCGTCCGCTCATATGCCATGGGGTACTCGGCGCGAACGTATACATAGGCTTTTGTGGCACCGATCGCATATCCGCCTATGGCGAGGCCTTCGATCACGCTGTGCGGGTCGCCTTCGAGTACCGCCCGGTCCATGAACGCCCCGGGATCGCCCTCATCGGCGTTGCATATGATATATTTCTGATCCGCAACCGACCTGTTGCAGAATTCCCATTTCATTCCCGTTGGGAACCCGCCCCCTCCTCTTCCGCGCAGGCCGGATTTCTTGATCTCGTCGATAACGTCCTGCTGCTTCATCGTGAGGGCCTTTTGGATTCCCTCGTAGCCGCCGGCCCGGACATAGTCGTCGATGTCCTCAGGATTTATGAAGCCGCAGTTGCGAAGCACAATCCGGCGCTGCGGGTTGAAATACTTCATGTCCCGGTAGGAAAGGACGCGGTCTTTCGTTTTTGGGTCGAGGAAAAGAAGCCGTTCGACGGGTTTGCCGTTCCGGATGTCCGATTCGACTATTTCGGCGGCATCGCCCGGCTTTACGTTGCAGTAAAAGGTCCCGGCGGGCATGATCATCACCGTCGGTCCCTGCTGGCAGAATCCGTGGCAGCCGGTGAACTTCACCTCGATCGACCCGAGGCCTGCCTTCTCCAATTCGGTCTGCAGGTTGGAAAAGATGAGGTTGGCCTTCTGCGATTCGCACCCGGTGCCTCGGCAGACAAGGACCTGAAGCTTTTCGGCCGCTTCCTGTTTAATTGCCGGTTTCATCCAGAATCTCCGCTATTTTCTCGGGTTTCATGCGACCGTGGGTCTCCTTGTTCACAAACATTGCCGGTGCAAGTGCGCAGGCTCCGATGCAGGCGACGGTTTCGAGCGTAAAACGGCCATCCTCCGTTGTCTGGCCTGCTTTGATTCCGAGCCGGCTTTCGACCTCTTCCAGCACGCGTGCGCCGCCCATTACATGGCAGGCCGTTCCCTGGCAGACCATTACCGTGTTCCTCCCAACCGGGTCGAACTTGAACTGGGCGTAGAAAGTGGCCACACCGTAGACCTCAACCGGGGAGACCCGGCAGAACTTTGCGGCCGCATCCATGGCATCGGGCGGCAGATAGCCGAACGCTCCCTGAATGTCCTGCAAGATCGGGATAAGGGCATCCCGCGTTCCATGGTGGCGCGAAAAAATCTCCTGAAGCTTTTCTTTCATTTCATCTCCCTTGTGCGCACTTCGAGGGGCGGACAGAGCTGAAGCCGCTGGTCCGCCGGGATTGCCCGGTCCCGCATTTTCTCCCGCATCTCCCTTTGCACAAGAATTGCGCAGGCCCGAATGCGGCCAGAGACAAGCGGGGCGAAAAGACTTACTGGAGCGGAGTCGGAGAGAATATTGCGAAAATTCAGACGGACGCCCGGATATCGATCAGGAATAACGCCGGTGCGAACAAGCGGCAGTGAATGCAGGCGGAAGCGAATCAGCACAATCGCATATGTCGTTGTAATTAAGTCCAAATTTTTTGCCACGCGGTTGATACGAGTTTTAATGAATTTGCACCATGAAAACAATAGCAAAAATCTTCCGTCATCCAGACTCATTTCGACATTACGGGCGAATGATCCTGTTTCTTCTACACGATCCGGTCTCGAAATCGGACATTTTCCCGTCGGCCTGGAAAGTCTTCGGCGCAAATCGGCGAAAATACTTTTGAACCTGTTGAACAAAGCGGGGAAGTTTTGTACATAGAAAAGATGTTACTGGTTGACGGATTACAAGGTGGAGCCGATGATATGATACGCACTCCTTTCGAGGCCGAAGAGATCGGACTTTTGGCCCGGGCTATCGAGATGTCGGAAGAATGCATCAGCGATTACTATAAAATCTCCACCTCGGAGTGGAAGAGGTACCGATACGACATCCAGAGCCTGAAAGACCTGAAAGAGGAAGAGGTTACAGACCTCGCTTTTGCCCAGATCCGAAGATATGTCAGGGTCCCCCGGGAGAGAACGCGGGGAAGCGAGCCCGGCGATTTTTTCAAAATCTGCATTCAGGACCATGTGATTCGACGGGCGGTCGAGCGCGATTCGCACATCGGCCTGTTCCCCCTTACGACATATGTGGTTATTCACGAACTGATCCACGTGGTTCGTTTCGCCAAGTTCCTTCAGCGTTTCGACAGTACTGCTCCGGAACAGGAAGCGGAAGAGAAGCGAGTCCACGCTCTCACGTACGAGCTTCTTCAGAAGCCCCGGATCAAGGGCTTGCCCGAGGTCCTGGCCGCCTTTAAAGACTGCCGGACAATGGAGAACTTCCTCCGATGCTGAATTCGCGGGGCCTCATGCGTAAATGGCTGATATGAGAGCAAGACCGGAAAGATATAAACTGCCGTTCCGGCAATTTTCAGAGGCCGGGGACCCGGCCGGGAGATACGGGAAAAAAAGATGAACGCGAAAATTACCAGGGAAGAAGTCAGGCACGTGGCCGATCTGGCCCGGCTCGAACTGTCGGAATCCGAAGAAGAGCAGATGACCGTCCAGATGAACGGCATCCTCGAGTATATGGAGAAGCTGAACGAGCTGGATACAGCCGGCATTTCGGCAACCACCCATGCCATTCAGCTCCAGAACGTGTTCCGGCCGGATGAGGCAAATCCCTCCCTGGAACGGAACCGCGCTCTTGCCAACGCGCCCGAAACCGACGGCGTCAATTTCATAGTACCCAAAGTCATCTAGGCGCGAAAGGAAAGGGCCGCTGAAATGGAACTACATTCACTCACGATACACCGGATTCACGACCTGCTAAAGAGCAGGGAAGCGAGCGCAGTCGAGGTTGTCTCCGCTTTTCTCGAGCGAATTGCGTCGGTCGACTCCAGGGTAAATTCGTATCTCGGTACTCTTGGGGACCAGGCAATCGAGGAAGCGAAGCTCTTCGATTCCGGCAGGAAGGACTTCGGCGCGTCCCCGATTGCCGGTGTTCCCATTGCCATAAAAGACGTCATCTGCATCGAAGGAACGAACACCACCTGCGGTTCGCGCTTTCTCAAGAATTTTGTGCCGCCCTACGATGCCACGGTCACCAGAAAGCTTAAGGAAGCCGGGGCTGTCTTTCTCGGTAAGACCAATATGGACGAGTTCGCCATGGGTTCTTCGACGGAGAATTCGGCATTCGTCAAGAGCCGCAACCCATGGGACCTCGATCGCGTTCCCGGAGGATCGAGCGGAGGATCGGCCGCGGCGGTCGCTGCGGATCTCTGTGCCGGATCGCTGGGAACCGACACCGGCGGATCTATTCGCCAGCCGGCCTCCTTTTGCGGTGTGGTGGGCATCAAGCCGACCTACGGGCGAGTTTCGCGTTTCGGGCTGGTCGCTTTTGCTTCATCCCTGGATCAGATCGGACCGATAACCAAGGACGTGGAGGACGCTGCGATCCTGCTCCAGGCCATCGCCGGCTACGATCCGAACGACTCCACCTCGGTGGACCTTCCGGTTCCCGACTACCGGGCGGCACTCAACGAGTCAATTCGCGGGCTGAGGCTCGGGATTCCAAAGGAGTACTTCATCGAAGGCATGGCATCCGAAGTTTCCGATGCGGTTCGCGGCGCGATTGCCGTTTGCCGGGAACTCGGCGCCGAAATCGTCGATATTTCGCTTCCTCACACCGAATACGGGATTGCGGCCTACTACATCATCGCCCCGGCCGAAGCCTCATCCAACCTGGCGCGCTATGACGGCGTAAAATACGGTCATCGCACCGAGGGCGCAAAAGACCTGATCTCGATGTACAGAAAGAGCCGTTCCCAGGGGTTCGGGGCGGAAGTGAAGCGCAGGATCATGCTGGGGACTTACGTGCTCTCGGCAGGCTATTACGACGCTTACTATAAAAAGGCCTCCCAGGTGAGGACCCTGATCCGGCAGGATTTCCTGGATGCCTTCGAGAAATGCGACGCCATTCTCGCACCGGTATCACCCATCCCTGCATTCCGGATCGGCGAGAAATCCGATGACCCGCTCCAGATGTACCTGAGCGACGTTTTTACGCTTCCGGCAAGCCTGGCGGGAATTCCCGGCATCTCCGTGCCGTGCGGCTTCACGTCAGGGAAGCTGCCGATCGGGCTCCAGATCCTCGGGCCTCATTTCCGCGAAGAGCTGATTTTGAGGGTAGCCCACCAGTTCGAGCAGGCTACGGGGTTCCATCTGCAGAAGCCCGCTCTGTAAGTGCGATCGGAAGAACTCCACCACGTTGGCTATTTCGCAAGATTTAACCACTTTTATGGGGCGGTCTCCCGACCGCGCCATAAAAGTGGTCCTCACAGGATGCAGGTGAATTCAAGACCTTAAAAGCTCCGGATGGCTCAAAAGCATGCCGGGATGACGGGATTTGATTTCGGGCCACCCGCAAAGAACTGCTCTAATGCACCGGTTCGTCCGATTTGGACTTGAGCTTGTGCCACAACGCGAAGGACGCTTCCTTGACCGCCTCCAGCAGCACCCTGATGGCCCCGGGGAGTTCTTCCGAGTTCGCTCCCTTGACCATTTCGAAGTCCGTGATCTTGATCGAGCGGTTGTCTGCAATCCCGTTCAGGATTTTTCTGCTGCTGTGGTCCTTGGAAAGATCGACGCCCTGGGCGAAAAGAAAATTAACGAGTTCTCCTCCATCGGTGACTATGAAGAGATCATCCCGTTCCCCAACACGCCTGATGTGAATTTCAATCCGTTCGTTATCCGGAAACATCCAGTCCGTAATAATCAGAAATCCGCCGCCCGTCGGCATAACCTCCCAGCCCTGATAAAAGTCTTCCACCAGGCCTTCCATGATTTCATTCTCGTCCATTTATCCTCCTCCGGACCGGGCAAAGCCCATTGAAAAAAGCCGAACACTTCCTAAAGCAGGTAAAAAGTTTTTCTATAAGGCAATATTCACGAAAGTCAAATTGAACCCGCACACGAGCGAGCTGCAATGAAACCGGAATGTATGAAACGTCCGGCGTTTTCCGGACGAAGTAACAAATTTGTTGCAATATGGGATGGTCAAGTGAAGCGGCACCGGACCGAACCGCTCCTGGGAAACTTTGACTAGTCTTCGATATTTCAGACACTTACTCAAAAAACTGGACTGAGGACTCAGGTGTTTTCCCCCCATATTCCGCCTCTGGCCCGAATCCTGCTCAAACTGTACGCAAGCCGAAGCGACCAGTCCGCTCCGTATTGCCTCCGGGAAACGCAGCGGGCTATCGCTCCCGGAATTACTTGTCGGATTATTCATCGGTTTCCGGCTGTTGACTGAACGAGAACTTCCGGATCAGGTGAAGGTCATCGTAATGCAAGCCGTCTTCCGCCCTGCCGGCATCATTTGCGCAACGCCGCACCGGTAAGGAGTGCGTCTGCGGTTTAAACGGGCCGGGGAGCAGGCGGGCGCACATTACACGACCCAATCCAGAGCTTGAACAGCTACACTACTCGAAAAAGGGGCTATCGAAATGAGACATCCAATTCTTTGCAGCACACGACCGATTTGTACGATTTTGTTCTGTTTCGTCTTCCTCTTTGCGGCCCTTCCCGCGGGAGCCGCGGAGGAAGAAAAAGCACCCGAGAGCAGCGCATCGAAACCGACGGCCACGGTTTCCGCCGATATTTTGAGCCAGTATGTTTTCAGGGGACTGTCGGTCAGCAAAGACAGTGCGGTGATTCAACCTTCGTTGGCCGCTTCTTACGAGGGATTTGCCGTGAGCATCTGGGGTAATTTAGATACCCGCCAGAGAACCAATAATCCTCTTCTGGCCGTTCCTGTGGGTTTTGTCAAAAACGACAGCCAGGGAAGGTGGAATGAAACAGATATAACGCTTTCCTACACGCGCGAAATATTCAAGAATTTCTCGGTTACCGGCGGAAATGTCTACTATTCGCTGTCTTATGCAAGGTTCGACACAAACGAACTTTTCGGCGGTTTCTCCTATGCCTTCCCCTGGGTCACGGTAGGTTTCACGACCTACAAGGAAGTATCGCACACGCCGGGATGGTGGATGCAGTTGGACATCACGAAAAGCATACCTCTGCCCTGCCATGACATGAGCCTCGATCTCGGAGCGAGCTTCGGATACATGATCATGAACGACGACGACACGACCTTGAACCAGTTGGGTACTCTGGGCAGCTACTCTGAATTTCATTCCGGCACGCTGACGGCCGCTTTGAAAATCCCCGTTACGAAGTACCTGACCGTCGCGCCCAAATTCGGAGTGTCCTTTCCGCTCACCGGGGCTTCTTCCGATTTCATAAAGGCAAATTCGTGGGACAGCCAGGATGTCCATCCATATGGTGGGATAAACCTTACTGCGACCTTCTGATGCCTTGTATTAAATGCAGGGTTATTTCGAATGACGGGACGAATATTTGACTATTAACGCCGGTTCCCACGCTCCGGGGGCTGTCGCTCAAAC
>JAEZHY010000058.1 GCA_023416335.1 Pseudomonadota bacterium
CTTCACCCGTACCCTCACAGGTACCGGCGCATGACTCGGGGCCGGTGTGGTTCGTTAGACCTTCACCGTATGGCTCTTTCATCCACTACTCCAAGCCGACTTTTACCGGCGCTTTCTCACTGCTCACAGTTCACAGTTCACTATTCATATTCCAGGCTTTCGGACAGGTCCATTTCCTCGATTTCCAGAAATCCCGAGTATATTGCGCCGCTCCTGCCGTCGATGCTGATGGAGTCGCCGGTCTTGAGTTCGGTCCCGTCAATGACGCATTTCTTTTCGGATTCCCATAACTTCAGCCGGCTCACTCCGACCACGCAGATCTTTCCCAGCCTGTGGGCCACGATTGCGGCATGAGAAGTCGCTCCGCCTTTGCCGGTTAGAATTCCATCAGCAACGGATATTTCACGGATGTCGTCGGGAACGGTATCGGACCGAACCAGGATGACCGCCTTTTCGGGATGCTCGGTTTTGAGCTGCTGGATCGCTTCGAGGTCGAAAGCCACCAGGCCGGAAATAGCGCCTCCGCTGACGCCGATCCCGCTTCCCAGATAGCGGTCGTGTATTCCGGGAACCTGCTTGAACACGGGGTAGGAACGTTTGACCCTAGGGGTCATGTTCCGGGCCTGTAGTACGTAAACTCCGTCTTCACCCGATCCCTGGAATGTGAATTCTATTTCCTGGGGAGCCCAGTTCTGTTCGTATACGAGTTGTCGGGCTATGTCGCTCAGCCGCTTGAACACCCGGGGGAAGAGGACCTCCAGGGAAGTCTCCTTGCGCTCGCCTTCCCTCAGGCGCTGCTTCTCCGACATGGGAAGAGTCTTCACGAGGCCGCCCACGACGTCTTCCCCCTGGTTTCCCCAGGTAAAGTCGCCGTTCGGGTCGATTTTGTCTTCGGAGGTCCAGGGGTTGTGCGTGAACATAACGCCTGCTCCCGACTGGGTATCCAGGTTTCCGAAGACCATTGTCTGCACGGTAACGGCGGTCCCCCAGTTGTCGGAAAGCATCATGATTTCCCGATACGTTTTCGCTTTCTGCGACTCCCAGGACTCGACCACCTGTCGGATTGCGGTGAAGAGTTGCTCTTTGGGAGAATCGGAGAACTCGATGTTGTGCGCCTGGAGTTCGTCCCTGTAGGCAATCGCGAGTTCGCGCATTTCGGCCGGAGAGAATTCGCGTTTGACGTTCCTGTGAAACTTTTTCTTGTACCTGTTCATGATTTCGTCAAACGCGTCGCGAGGCATGTCGAACGACATTGCCCAGGACTGAATGAACCGCCTGTAGTTGTCCCAGGCGAACCATGCCTCACCGGTCTGCGCGATGAGCCCTTCGACTATTTCCTCATTGATGCCGACATTCAGGAAAGTGTTCATCATACCCGGCATCGACACGGCCGAACCGCTGCGCACGGAAAAAAGGAGCGGATTTTCGGGCTGGCCGAATCTGCGGCCGGTTTCTTCTTCGACCTTGCGCACCAGGCTCATAACCCGGTCTTCGAAATCCTGCCATGATTGCGAAAAACTCTCTATAACGCTCCGGCAGCGGAAGTACTCCGTCGTGATCACGAACCCGGGAGGCACCTGGATCCCTATGCTGTGCAGGTTTGCCAGGATATGCCCCTTGCTGCCCAAGTAAATCGAATCGAACGTGGTGGGGTTCGGATAATAGAGATAGGAAACCGTTCTTTCCGGATCGTAGCTCAGCAGCAGGTCGAGTTCCTCCGTGCTGAGCCCTTCCCTCTGGGTTGCCAGCGTGGTCAGAATGCTGGTGATGAAGTGATCGAAATACTGGAGCCCGAATGTACGTGCAATGAGGTCGCGCAGAAAACTTTCCGATACTCGCTGGACCCTTTCCGCACCGCTTTCGTTATCCCGCTGGTATCGCTGAATCAGCCTGTCGGAACCGAGCTGTTTGATAATCGGTTCGAGCGTCTCGTCATGGACCGAATCGTAGTTGGTTTGAATGATCTGTTTGATTGCTTCCGAAAACCCGCGGAAAATATCCATGTACTGCGAATGTGAGAACCTTGGGACCTCGAGGGCCTTCATGAAGAGTTCCTTCTGGAGTTCGAGCCGGTTCGAGGTGATGCCGTCTATTTCCAGCGCCTTCATGAAAAGCGGGATAAAGCGGGCTATCCGGAAATAGGTTGCCCTGGTTATGAAGCTCAGATTGAAGGAATAAATGATTTCCTCGAAAAGCACATTGGCGAGGTTTTCCAGCCGGAAGGTCAGGCCGAGCGCATCGAAACGCGGTTCGTTGTACGACCCGTACATTGACGGTATATCGACCGCGATGTGGCGCTTGTAGTAGATATTCTCCATGATCCTGAGTTCGCCTGGCGTGAGGATGACCTCTTTGAGTTCCCCCAGGTAGGAGAGAATGGCATCGAGCTTTTTATAAATATCGCTGCTCTCAAGGGCGCTGAGAAGCCTCCCCGGGTCGGGCAGACCCAGCGTCACGGCTCGCTGCAGGTGAACATGAATGTCCTTGAAGCTCAAGGCATACTTCTCGTGCAGGAGCTGATAGAACTGAATCATGAGGAAAGCGCGCCTGCGCTCCGTTTCCGGGACGTCTTCCACTCGGTTTATGACATCCCGGGTTTCCGTTTCGGACAGGTCCAGGAGATCCTGGACGTGATTGATGGCCCTTTTTTCGAAAATAAACGAGAAGATCTTGTGGATGTCGTCCACCAGCGGACCGGATTCCGGAATGGTCCAGTAGACCTCGGCCGGAATCAGACCTTCCAGGTGGGTCTTGTCCAGCGTCCTCCAATATTCGATGATCCCCTGCATGAACGTCACGACAATGTTGTTGCTTTCAACATGGCTCTGCTTGCGCAGGAAATGGATGAGCCTGTCGTTTCTTGAGGTAATTTCATCCACATCTGTGGAAACCGCCCTCAACTGGCCTTCGGCGCCGATCTGGTTGAAATAAACCGGGAAGAGCTTCGTAAGCTGCTTGACCAGGTTGTAGACGGGCCGGATGGGTGCGTTCAGCAGCTTGCTCACATCCTTTTGGAAGAGGTCGGTATCGCGAATAAAAATCCCGCCGAGGGACAGATTCACAATCAGGGCGGATAGAAGCTTTCGCGTCCGGAGTGGATTCTTCTTGATTATATCCAGCCAGATCCTCACGTTCGGCAAATGCGCGGGATTCATCGGTACCTGCCAGTGCTGGCTCACCTGCCCGAGCATGGGAGTCTGGAACCCCAGTTTTATGATGCGCCGGATGAAATAGTCGATAAGAGGCCGTTCATCCGTTTCCAGGATCTCCAGCCCTATCGTCCGGATAATCTGCAGCGCAGCCTGCGGGTAGTTATGAAGCGAGATCTCCAGCACACCGAAGATATGCCCGAGCAGCGCTTCCAATTGATGGCGGGGCTCCTGCCGAATCCACCTGCCGATTTCAAAGTTTACCTCCCGAAGCGTCTCCTCGTGGATGGCCTCCAGCCCTTTGAGTTCCATTACTTTCAGCCGCATCAGCATTCCGATATGCGCGGCTTTTGGACACTTTTCCTGGTAGGTTGCAAGCTTTTCCGGCAGATGGAAATAGAGTTGGGCCACGTCGTGAAAGTCGGTCATCGTTACGAGTTTTTCGACCGCCTTCCGGTGGTCCGGCTCGGAAACGATTTCCTCTTCGAGGACCTGCAGACGGCGCTGAAACTGGGCATGGCTCAGAGGCGTGCAGTCATCGAACCAGGGATATGCCTCGCAATGCTCCTCACCCCGCTCCATTAGCCATGAGCAGGGATCTTCGGCCTTGAGCCAGAAGTTGAACGTCTCCCTGTAGAACCGTTCGAGAAACGCTCTCAATTCCAGGAAGCACGCCGGATCGTTCCAGACCTTGAGCAGCCTCGACGCCAGCCTCTTGGGGGGATAGAAGCTCCTCAGGAGAAACTCGAAAGAGGTCTGCGGCAAGTCGCGAAGCTCCGCCAGAAAATGTCTCAGGATGCCCTCGTGGCAGGTGGTGCAGGTTTCTACATCTTCGAGCCCGAGTGTGCAAATTTCCGGGGGAATAGGCTTTGCCAGTTCCTCCGGCATTTCTTCCGTAAGCTTCAGCCAGTAGTCGAGGAGGTGGTCGGCGGCCAGGCTCCGAATTTCGAACCGCTCGGATTCCTTCAAGGCGTGGAGGAGGATATGCGAAAGGAGGTATATGACCTTGCCGTTCAAAGGGCCCGTTTTGTAGAGGCGCAGGTTGGAGACGGCATATCTCTGGGCTTCCTGTACGACGAAGTGCCAGTTCCTGTACTTGTGGTGGTACTCGATGAGAAGCTCTCTTGCCTGCTTTTCCTTCCCCGCATACCCCTTTACAGCTTCTTCGAGCACTTCGAAAGAGTACGGAATTTCGACCTTTACATTGGTCAGGTCCATATTCCTGGTCAGGGCTTCAGATTCCATGTTGTTAATATTCATTGAAAGGGGTCCTTTCCCTTCATCCTCGGAATTGTATCCCGCTCACGGCTTCATCAGGAGCGAACGGCAAGACGCGCAGGGTGGACAAAGCTTTATCGTCAATGTTGTTGCTTTAAGGAAATACGCGCGGGTTCCCAAGGTCCGCCTCATAGCCGTCAACTTAGTAGAGGACGCCTTCCATTCGCTGGTTCCCAAGCTCCCTGCTTGGGAACCCCGGCCCCGGGAGCGATGGATTGCCCGCAACGGCCCCGTCCACCCCGTCATTTTCCCGCAGATCGATTACTCAACCAAGTGGCAAACAAATCTAATTTACCGAAATCATTCCGCAGTTCTGTCGAAAAACTGAAAGCTGAATGATAGGGCGGCTTTTGTGAGAGGAAGCTGGAGCTTCCCAAACGGGGGTTCCCAAGCAGGGAGCTTGGGAACCAGCGGAGGGGGAAACGTCAGCATATCAAAACAATCCCACTCTTAAGTTGACGCACATGAGGTCCGCCTTGGGAACCCGAAAAACCGGGGACCCACCATACACGGCCGCCGCTCTCCTTTAGATCTCCTTTGTCAGACTTCGACCAGATGGAAGTCCAAAACGATTCCCTTTTATTCCTCCACTCCCGGATCGATTTCCAGCTCCATCAAAACAGCAGGTTCCCCCGGCTCTCCATAATAATTCGGCCGTTCGCCGACTGTCTTGAACCCGAGTCCTTCATATAGCCTGATAGCCGGGAAATTGCTCTTCCGCACCTCAAGGTTTACACATGCCGCCCGCTTTTCACGACCGGTACGGATTGCTTGAGCCATTAGTTCACGAGCAATTCCCTCTCTTCGGAAATTGTTGTGTACCACTACATTCAGGATCTGAATCTCGTCTGCAACATGCCAGAAGCAGATATAGCCCGCAATATCCCCCGAAATCGCCTCCGGGAGTCCGTCTTCACCGGTCCGGGCGACCAGCAGATAGGACTGAAGGCGGTCGAGTTCCTCCAGGAAAGACTGTTCAGACCACGGCTCGGGCTGACTCTGTTTTTCAATTTCCAGAATTGCGGGAATATCGGCTTTCTCAAGAGGTGAGATGGTAATTTGGATCGTCACTTTACGTCCGTTACGATAAAGAGCCCGTCCTGACCGAGCGCGAGAGCACCTCGCCGGCAAGGGAGATGTGCCTTTGTCCGTACTCTTTTACCAAGGCGGCAGCTTCATTCAGGCTATACCCGGTTCGGCATCCGGCAAGTTTTATGAGCATGGGAAGATTCATTCCACAGACCACTTCGACACCGGGGCCCTGGAACGACAGGCTTATATTGGCGGGAGTACCTCCGAAAAGATCGGTCAAAATCAGAACCCCTTTGCCCTGGTCCACTTCCCTGATAGCATCGCCCAGGAGTTTCATCATTTCATCCACGGCCTGGTCCGGTTTGAAACAAAGCGCCTTGCAGTTCTTGAGCGGGCCGACAATCATCTCGGCCACCTTGAGCATCTCTTCGGCAACCCTGCAGTGAGAGACGGCTATGACTCCAATAAGTTCCTTGTTATTATTACTGTTACTTTCCTGGCTCAAAACAGCCCTCTCATTCCAGATTGATATCTCTATGAAACAAGTTCAAATAGTAATGATTTTGTCTCAGTCTGTCAGCGAGTTGGGACGCGATGACGACCGATCTATGCTTGCCGCCGGTGCAGCCGACCGCAATCGTGAGATATCTTTTCCCTTCCCGCACATATGCCGGGAGGAGTTTTAGCAGCAGTGCGCAGTAATCGGACAGGAACTCCCGGACCGCGGGCCACTGCAATACCCAGGACCGCACCGGCTCGGAGCATCCGTCCAGGCTCCTGAGGCTGTCTACGAAATAGGGGTTCGGCAGAAAGCGAACGTCGATGACCAGATCGGCTTCAAGCGGGAGGCCATACTTGTACCCGAAAGAAAGGACCTGGATGCTGAGCTGTTCGCTTTCGTTCAGATGAGAATACGATCCGGTTATCAGTCGTTTCAGCTGATGCACGGAAAGACTCCCGGTGTCGATGATCCGGGTTGCCCTTTGCCGCAGCGCATTCAGCTGTTCCCGTTCGTGATGTATCGCCTGCAGAAGCTGGTGCTCGGAGTCCGCCGCAGGATGCACTCTGCGCGTCTGACTGTATCGACGCTGCAACGTGTCGTTTTCCGCTTCCAGAAAAATGATCTCGAACCTGTAGCCGGATTCTTCCAGGTCGGAAAAAATTGTGTCGTAATCCTTGAGGAACTTGCGCTCCCGGATATCGATTCCAAGCGCAATTTTGCGAATATCCGGCATGTCCCTTTCACACAGCGAGAGGAAGTTTTCCAGCAGGGGAACCGGCAGGTTATCTATGCAGAAATAGTCAATATCTTCAAATGCTTTGATCGCAGTACTCTTGCCGGAACCAGAAAGGCCGGTCACCACCACGACGTGCGGCTTTTCCTCGATCATTTCCATTTCCTGTCAGCAAAAAATAGGCGTGTTGGGATTCTAATTCAATTCAGGGGCGGGAATTACAAAGAGCGCAAGGTCAGAAATCCTCGTCCTCCTGCTGTATAATCGAAAAGATTTCGTCCCGGTTGTCTACTTTTCCAAGCCTTTTTCGCACAGATCCGTTCTTGAGGAGCCTGGCGATTTTCGCCAGCGCCCGCAGGTGGATCCCCGAACAGGTTTCGGGAGCCACCAGCAGGAAAAAGAGGTGAACGGGCTTGCCGTCCATCGACTCAAAATCTATCCCTTCAGTAGATCTCCCGAACGATAGAACCAGGTCCTTGATATCTTTCAGCTTCCCATGAGGAATGGCAATCCCGTCTCCGATCCCGGTACTCCCCAGTCTTTCTCTTTCCAGCAGGACCTTCATCAGCCGCTCGCGATCGACATTCGGATTGTTCACCTTGACCGCATCGATCAGTTCTTCGAGTACCTGTTTCTTCGTCTTGCCTTTGAGCTCTGGAACTATGGAGTCCATTGAGAGAATATCGAGAATCTTCATTAAATCCCCTATGTCGCGATTCTGCTTTTATCCGGGATGATGCCGCACTGCATGGAAGCCCGTCTTTACCGCGCTCCGGTGCCGGTTGGATGAAATTCCATTGCCCTAATTGAATCAGGGCGGAAGAATAAGCTCCCGCCCTTTTAAACCCCTGCCTCTTGATTTCCGCTAAATATCGTTCTACCCAACCGTTTCGATCAAACCGAGATGACCGTCTTTTCTCCTGTACAGGACATTGATCCGGTTGGTGCTCCTGTTTATGAAAACCATGAACTCCCCGGTCGAAAGATTCAGCTGCATAACCGCCTCATCCAGGTCCATCGGCTTGGCGTAGACCTGTTCCGTGCGGATTATGCGCTGGTCCTCAACCTCATTGAGAGGCACTTCCTTCGTGAATTCGGATAATCCGGCCGATTCCTTCGACCCCGATCCCGTCCTGCGCCGCCGGACTTTTTCTTTGCCCTTCTTCGCCTGGGATTCGAGATTATCCGCCAGCAGATCGATGCTGGAATACATATCGTCGGTCTCTTCAGCTCCGTTCAGAAGAAGGCCGGGAGCTTCGATGACCACTTCAGCTATGTGTCTGAACTTCTCTACCTTGAGCACGAGGTGCGCTTCGATAGGTTCTTCCACATACTTCTTTATTCTCGAAAGCTTCTCCTCAGCATATATCTTCAGTGGATCTGAGGGCTCGATATGCCGGAAAGACACTTTAATCTGCATGCTTTCATCCTCCTGAAATCATTGACACGCAAATGTTCCCTAGGAACCCCAGGAAGATTTCTTACGCCTGTTCGAAGGAAGAATGCTCAACATTTCGCGATATTTTGCAACCGTCCGCCGCGCTATGCTGATATTTTCCTTCTCCAGTATTTCAACTATTTCCTGATCGCTATAGGGCTTTGACGGATTCTCCTCTCTAACGATCTGCCGGATCCGCTCCTTCACACTCTCCGAGGCAACAGCTTCGCCCATCACGCTATTTATCGAACTGTTGAAGAAATATTTCAACTCAAAAATCCCGTGAGGCGTATGCATGTACTTACTTGCGGTCACCCGGCTGATAGTTGATTCATGCATTCCGACATCCTCGGCAATGTCCCGAAGCACCATGGGTCTGAGGTAGGCCACCCCCTTTTCGAAGAATTCCGACTGAACCTTCACTATGCTTTGAGATACCTTGTAAAGAGTCCGCTGCCTCTGGTGAATGCTCTTGATGAGCCATGCTGCAGAACGAAGCTTTGTCTGTATATAATCCCGCGTTTCATTGGGGAGGGACGCGCCCTCTCCAAGTGCATCCTTATAGTACGGACTGACCCTTAATTTGGGCATGCCGTCTTCATTTAGCAATATGACCCACTCGTCATCGACTTTGAAAACGTAAATATCCGGACTGATATATTCAACGGTTTCCCTGTTGAAGGCACTCCCCGGGCGCGGGTCGAGTCCGAGGATCACATCGACCGCTGCCTTCACTTCCTCGGGGCTCCGCTTGAGGGCGCGGACAAGCGCCGGATAATTCTTCGTTTCCAGATAATGCAGGTGGTCTTCAATGATCCTGACGACGAGGGGATCTTCCAGTTCGAGCCCCCTGGCCTGGATCAGCAGGCATTCCCTCAAGTCCCGGGCGGCCACGCCGGCAGGATCGAACGTCTGGATCCTGCGCAGGACTTCTTCCACCTTCTGGGTATCGGAGTTCGCCATGGTCGCGATCTCTTCGATCGTCGCATCCAGGTACCCGTCTTTGTTCAGGTTCCCAATGATGTTGGCCCCGACCTCCCGCTCCTCGTCCGAAAAATCGGAGAGGCGGAGCTGCCAGACGAGGTGATCCTCAAGGGTGGTGGGTTCGGTCAGTCGGCTGTCGCTGCTGGGCCATTCCTGGTTGGGATCCGTCTCCACGACAACCGGAGTGCTCGTATTGTATTCGTCCAGATAACCTTCCCAGTCGAAATCTTCCCTGATCTTTTCAGCGAGTTGTACTTCCTGGAAGGGAGCTTCATCGTTGGTGAGCGTTTCGAGTTCGGCATCCTGTTCGGTGGGAAGTTCTTCCTGGGATTCTTCCAGCAGAGGGTTCGTCTCCAGTTCCTGATGAATCGTTTCCAGCAACTCCATCCTGGAGAGCTGAAGCAGCTTGATCGCCTGCTGCAACTGCGGCGTCATAATTAGCTGCTGGCTTAATTTTAGTTGCTGCTTTAATTCCAGTGCCATTACCTAATCCATTATAAACTGAATTGATCCCCCAGATAGGTTCGCCGGGCAAGATCGCTTTGGGCGATACTGAGCGGGTCGCCCTTTTCCAGAATTCGGCCCTCATGCATGATGTAAGCCCAGTCACAGACCTTCAGCGTTTCGCGTACATTGTGATCGGAAATCAAGACCCCGATCCCTTTGGCTTTCAAAGCCATTATCAATCCCTGGATCTCCATGACGGCAAGCGGGTCTATCCCGGCAAACGGTTCATCGAGCAGAATAAAGCTGGGTTGGGTGACCAGGGCGCGGGTGATTTCAACCCGCCTGCGCTCCCCTCCGGAAAGCCGGTCAGCCTTGTTCTTGGCCAGATGCGTTATTCTCAGTTCGCCGAGAAGCTCCTTCAACCTGGCCTGACGCTCCGCCCTGCCGATTTCGAGGGTCTCCAGGATGGCCATTATGTTCTGCTCAACCGTCAGCTTCCGAAAAACTGAGGGCTCCTGCGAGAGATAAGTGATCCCTTTCCGCGCCCTCAGATACATCGGCTGACTTGTTATGTCCTCTCCGTTCAGGAAAACGGCTCCGCTTTCAGGACGAATTATACCCACAATGCTGTAAAAGGTCGTCGATTTTCCTGCCCCGTTCGGACCAAGAAGTCCGACAATTTGCGCCTCGTGCAGTTCCAGGCAGACATGATCGACCACACAGCGGCCCTGATAGCTCTTGACCAGGTCCTTTATAATCAGCCTCTTGGGCTCGGACTGCGGCACGTTCTAAAATTCCTTCTTCCCCGGGAACAAAACGGCCTGTACAGGCGTTCCCTTGCCGCCCTCCACCACGCTTCTGCCCTGTTGCAGGTAAATCGTGATCAGGGTCCCTTCTATTTTGTCCTGCCCCTTCGTCACAGTGGGATGGCCATAGAGGACTATCTTTTGATCCTTCTGATAGAAAACGGCCTTATCCGCAGTTGCCAGCCGGTCCTTCTGAGTAACTTTAACATCCCCTTCGGCTTCAATGTAGTCTATTTTATCGGTCGGGGCGGAACTGTTCGATTTATCCCCCGCCAGTGCGACAACCTTGAGCTTGTGCCCGGTCAGCACCAGATCGTCCTGCTGTACCGTTACATGCCCGTCAAAGAGAATGCTCCGCTCCTCCTGCCTGGCTTCCATCCGATCTGCCGTTATCTTGATCGGCGAATCGCTTTTCGCGAATTTTTCGGTCAGTGTGGGGGTTTGCTCCGATTTATTTTGGCCGGCAGCCCGGGCCGGAGAAAAACAGAGGAGGGAAAGGACAACAGCCAGAAACAGGATGGCGAAAATTGGGGTCGAATCGATTCTCTTCATCGTCTTTCCTCAATACTGCAAAATGCCGCTTCAGTGTTCACTTATCAATCCTTAGCTGCGCTCCCACAAGTGAGGCTTTGATTCCGCCGCCCAGCGAGGCAACATGGTCGGGAATCCTGTATTCCCACTGCCCTCCTTCGAGGTCCAGCCCGGGACCTGAAATCTGAACGGCCTCATCGGACCAGATGAGCTTCTTCTGGTGATCGTAGAGCGCCTTATCCATGTTTACCTCGTAATCCCGAGGCAAAGCGGCGTGAACGGCCCCCTTAAGCTCGATATTTTTCGTTCCGGCATAGAGGACCCCCTCATTGCTCGTAAGGTGGATCTCCTCTCCGGTCTTTTCCAGGTAGAACGTGAGATGCACGGCTTTAAGAAGGGTCTTCTGCTGGTCCTGGAAATACTTGGCCTCGGATGCGCTCAAAGTCCAGAACCTCTTGCCGTGCTGCATCTCCGTGAATTCCATATCGGTGAGCTTCATTTCCGCATCGGTCGAGCTGGTGTCCGGTGCCTGAGGCCGATTGTTCTGCGATTTCCCCTTCCAGACTCCGCCGACGAGCAGGAGGCTTAAACTCCCGATAATCAGGATGATCAGAATCTGCGCGATCTTTCGGGAATTCACCGTCATGGCCCGCTGTTCCGTCCTGGAGAACTCGCCTGCCCCCCTGCCCCAAAAACGGTATAGGGGAGAAAGCTATCTCCTGAATCTAAATTCTTAATCAAATTAGTGAATTAGAATACGGACGATACTTTAGCATGCTGGATATTGAGTGTAAAGCCTTATTCCATAACGCTTCGGAAACATAAGAGAAAATTATGAGCCACACTAATTTCGAAATATCTCATTTTCTCTATTGCACCGAATCCGAATTTTTCGCAGTATCCTGAACTCGTACCGCATAATGCCGGCATATTCTCCAAAAGAAGCAGAGGTTCCGGATGGACCCCGCAATACCCGCCGAAAGCGTCGAAGGAATGCCTTCCCGGAAACAGAGATACTACTTGAGGCTCTTCCTGAGGTTTTGCCTTTTTTCGCTGGTATGCGCAATAATCCCCGTTACCTTCATGGCCGCCTACAATTACCACAGTTACTCCCGCTTTTCGAATGAAAGAATGGTCCAGTCCTTCCAGAGAAGAGTGGAATCGAGCCGCGGCCTGGTGGAACTATTCCTGAAAGAACGCCTGCTGAACCTGCAGACGTTGGTCCAGATCCATTCCGTGGATTTCCTGAAACAGGAATCCAACCTCAAGCTGGTCTTCGATGCATTCAACAACGAGTCCGAATATTTCGAGGACCTTGGGCTCATCAACCAGAGAGGCTTTCATGAATCTTACGTCGGTCCCTACGATCTTATGGCCAACGACTACTCCGTCACCTTCTGGTTCAAAGCTCTCATGGAAAAAGGCTTTTTCGTCAGCGATATGTTCATGGGGTACCGCAAAATCCCGCATTTCATAGTCGCCGTCCTGAAAGAAGAACAGGACAAAAAATGGATACTCCGGGCAACCATCGACACAGAAGCGCTGAGTTCGATGCTTGCGGGGATTACGATCGACAAGACCGGTGAAGTATTCCTGCTGAATGCGGAAGGCTATTATCAGACAGCCACCAAATCCGGCGGACGGATAATGGAAAAGTCCGTCTTCGACATGGCTTCCTTCCCCGGCGAGAGCGGAATCGAAATTTTCGAAAACACGGACTCCGATGAGCCCACGCCCAAAATCGTTGCCTACTCCTGGCTGAAAAATCCGCGCTGGCTGCTCATAGTCCAGCAGGACTACTCCGAGTTCTTTGCCGACCGAGATTTCGCCGGACGCGCCACGTTCTACTTCCTCGGTGTGAGCGCTCTCTCCATATTCCTCGTGGTGGCCCTGTCCGTGACATATATTGTCAGGACCATCATGAATAGAGACCGGGAACTTGCCGCGCTCAACAGGCAACTCGTCCAGGCGGGCAAGCTCGCCTCGCTCGGGCAGCTGGCGGCGGGGGTGGCACACGAGATAAACAATCCCCTGGCCGTAATACAAAGCGAGGTCGATATCATCCGCGAATTCGGGGAGCCCGCCGAGAACGGCTCGAGGCTGGGCCGCTCGCTCGAACAGATAGAGGCTCAGGTACAGAGGTGCAGCAAAATAATAAGAAATCTCCTCGGCTTTTCGCGCAGAATAAAATCCGAGGCGAAGCAGGTGGATGTGACGGAGGTCATCAGGGAGGTTATAGTCCTTTTTCAAAAATGGGCCGGATCCGCCGGAATAGACATTGTCCTTGATCTGAAGGAAAATCTGCCGAAAATCTCCGGCGATTCTTTCGAAATCGGGCAAGTACTGGTAAACCTGATCGGAAACGCCATCGATGCACTCGAAGGTAAGCAGGGCGGGACCATTCGGATCAAAACAGGACTGGATTCGGAAAGCCGTTCCCTCTTCATCACCGTCGCGGATACCGGCTGCGGGATTCCCCAGGCCGACATCGATTCGATATTCGATCCATTCTTTACGACGAAACCCGTCGGGAAGGGTTCTGGGCTCGGTTTGTCCATCTCATATTCGATCGTGAAAAACATGGGCGGAGAAATTGCCGTCCGGAGCGAAGCTCAAAAAGGAACCGAGTTCACCCTTTCCTTTCCGCTCGAAGTACATAAAACCAGGAGAACAGGAGACCGTATATGAAGCACCCAAGAGTCCTTCTCATAGACGACGAGGCCGCGTTCGTCGCGAATATAGCGGAGTTACTGGAGCGCCGGGGCTACAAGGTTTCAACTGCCGGGAACGGGGAAGACGGCCTCCGCGTTCTGAAGGAGAAAAGCTTCGACGTGGTGGTGCTCGATTTGAGAATGCCGGGCATTTCCGGTATGGATGTTCTTCGGGAGATAAAAACGGACCTGAAGACTTCGCCGGAAGTGATCATCCTCACCGGCTATGCGACCGTCGATTCGGGCTTGGAAGGACTGGAACTTGGAGCATTCGACTACGTGGCCAAGCCGATCCGGATAGGCGACCTCGTGGAGAGGGTGGCCGAGGCGTTTCACAGAAAAATGATGAAAGAAGGCATCGTTGCGTAAAGTTTTACAACCCCGCCGGTTCGAAAGCTCCGGTTGCCCCCGTCCCGCCGGTCGGCGACATAAACCCCGTTGTTCTTCGGCATCGCTTCCATTTTCGCTCTTTGCACTTGCGCGCCCGGATTCAAGAATCCGGGCTCCCGGAATCATTTCCGGGTGCGAAGCACAAGGGCGCGCGCGCCCTGCGATAGAGTACACGGCAACAACGTTACCTATTATCCATCACCCCTCTTTTACCTTCTGCTCGATCACATAATGCTTCAGTTCGCGTCCGGTCTTCCCGTTCGGATCCGGCGCGACAAAGGTCACTCGGGCCTGCCCCCCGTCCATATCGACACGGACGAAGCCCGAGTCAGGAATGTTCCACGGGTATCCGGTTTCCTTCTCGGTAAACTTCCACGGGGCCCCGGCCGAACCGACGCAGATGTAGGGGATGCCGTCCGCCTCCTGGCAGGTGAACACATGATCGTGCCCGTAAAAGTATGCCTGCACGCCGTGCCTGCGCATCAAGTCATGCACCTTTTGCTGCTCGCCCACGTGGGCCGCGAGCGCACCTCCACGGCCGTATCGGGAATTTACGTCGTCGCCTGCCCTGCCTCCCGCCGTGTGATGGGTAAACAGGAATTTCCACTTAGCCTTTGAGTTCTTCAGGCACTCTTCGAGCCACGTCATCTGGCGTTCCCCAAGAGTCCAGTCATCCGCTTTGCCCACCGGAGAGCCCAGCGCGTGATCGTTGGGGGTATACCCCGTGGCATGGAGGGTCACAAACAAAACATCGCCCCAGGTGAAGGCGTAATAATTCTGATCGGGGCTGCCGCCCTCGGGATAGGTCTTGTCTCCCGGGGCCGGAGCCATCCGCATTCTCGTTTCCCGGGCCCAGCCCTGCGCCTCCCGGGGATGCCAGCCGTTCTCGCCCTCCCAGTTGCCGATGACGTTGAAGATGGCGGTTTCGGAAGCGAGTTTCCCGAGTGCATGACGATAATACGCATAAGAGACGCGGGGATGTTCGGGTTTTACGAACGGACCTCCGTGGGTCTTCGACAGCACCTGGATATTGTCCCCCAGCGCCAGCGCGAAGTCCGGCCTGCAGGCGGCTATGGTGTCGGCGACGCTTCGAAGCACTTCGGAGCGGTCAGGCCACTGCGGTGTGATGTGGGAATCGCTGTAGATCGCAAAGGAGAACTTACCGGGCTTCACCATGCGAGTTTTGAACGCACCGCCGGCGATTGTCCGCTCGCGGGAATCCCCGGACGGTTTTGCCATGACCTCATAGACATAGCGCGTCCCCGCCGCAAGTCCGGCAAGGCTCACTTCGGCCATGTCGTTGGACTTGATTTCAACATCCCTGGAAAACGACCACGCATTGCCCTTTTTTTCCTCGGGGCGAAATCTGATTCGACAGGAAAAATCCTTTTCCCCGGCAACCAGATTGACAAGTACGGACGACTCCGTCGGCACCGCGATATACGGCGGCAACAACAGCACATCGTCTGTCGCGGGAGCTTCGGCAGCGCCGTAGGTCAGACTCTCCGGCAGGGCCGATAAAAGGAGGCCCGATGTGAGGCATTTCAATACATCCCTTCTATTCATCAATTCTCCTCCAAGGTGGTAATTTCGCCCGAAAAGGGAAATTTCCGGCTGCTCCCGGGCAACGGATTTACGTCGCCCGCGCGGATGGGATGATGGCCGTGTTTTATAAGATAAGAGCGCGCAATTTATTATCGCGGCAGGACGAATTCAAGGTTTTCCGCACATACCGGGGGAAGCACGGATTCTTGAATCCGGCGCAAAGCGCAAGAAACTCAATTATGGGGCGTCCGGGGAAAGCGGTAGTGTTATGTTTTCCGAATAATCCGGCCCCGTCGGAATGGGGCGGCGGGTGGCCCAGCCAACGTCTTTTTGTTGCCTGGGTCCGCAGGACGGGAGGGACGGAACGGAATTCTCTCAGGAAAGAGCCAGGCGATTTTGGTACTTCACTCAGAGCCCTCTTGCCTCCGGATATCCCTCCGGGTTGCGGCATGGTTTCCCGGCCGTACCCTGCCCGCATCGGTTCGTTAGCCCCACATACGGAAATAGGGCGGCGGGTGGCCCAGGCAACGTCTCTTTGTTGCCTGGGTCCGCAGGACAGGAGGGACGGAACGGAATTCTCTCAGGAAAGAGCCAGGCGATATTGGTACTTCACTCAGAGCCCTCTTGCCTCCGACACGGGCAACAAAAAAGACGTTGCCCGTGTCACCCGCGGATATCCCTCCGGGTTGCGGCATGGTTTTCCGACCGTGCCCCGCCCGCATCGGTTCATCAGCCCCACATACGGTAGCGTATGTTTCCCGAATCATCCGGCACGTCGGAATGGGGCAGTGGGTGGCCCAGGCAAGGTCTTTTCGTTGCCTGGGTCCGGAGGACAAGAGGCTTCGCGTAGAATTACCAGTCCCTCTTGCCTGCGGCACGGGCAACCAAAACCACGTTGCCCGTGTCACCCACAGTTTGGTTCCTAGTGCGAGACGGTGGGCACGATGAAGCGCCGTGCCCATCCTGCAACCTTATCCTATTGTTTTCTTTCGTGTATTTCGTGCCTTTCGTGGTTGAGGGTTTTGCTTTTGCATTTTGGTTGCGGCTGTGCTGCCCCAGGTAATTTCGTGGTTGGGAAGTCTTTGTCTTTGTACTTTGGTTGCGGCTCTGCTGTTCCAGGACTATTCATGATGGGTAGGCAGTCCGGATTCTTGAATCCGGGGCCCGCAGCGCAAGAGGCTCAACGATGGGGTAACCGGAAGACCTGTGATGGGATATCGAGAGTACCGAACAATTTCGAGACAATCAGCCCGGTTCGCGGTCCGCGGATGGCTCGGGGTCGCCGAAATAGCGGCGGGTTGCCTCATCCCACAAGCCCTGGGCATGGAGGATCAGGTCGCAGATTTCGCGGGCTGCGCCGCGTCCTCCGCTCGCTTTGGTAACGTAATGCGCATAAGGAAGGACGTAAGGGAGTGCGTTGGGAACCGCCGCCGCGAATCCGGCCCGCCGCATAACAGGTATATCGATCAGATCGTCCCCCATATATCCGGTTTGCTCTTCCCTCAAGCCGGTCTCGCCCAGGAGACGCTCGTATGCTTCCAGCTTGACCTTCATGCCCTGGTGGACTTTGGTGACCCCCAGGGTCGCGGCACGGTGTTCGACCGCCCGGCATGAGCGCCCGGAAAGCAAAGCCACCTCGATTCCGGCTCGCTGCAGCATTTTTATCCCGTGGCCGTCCTGGGCGTTGAATTCCTTCAGCTCGGATCCGTCGTCGAGGTAGGTGACCTTTCCCTCGGTCAGGACTCCGTCAACGTCGAATATCATGAGCCGAACCGGAAGGATTCGGCTTCGGAGTTCACTATCGATGGATGCCGTTGTCATTTCTATTTCCCCGGCCTAAAGGTCCATTTTTCGAATATCATAGATTTTCAGAAGTTTCTTGAGCAGCCCTGCCGTTTCGTTCAGGGGCAGAGAGTTGGGGCCGTCGCAGAGGGCTTTGTCGGGTTCGGGATGCGTTTCGATGAATATACCGTGCGCTCCCGCGGCCACCGCGGCGCAGGCCAGTACGGGTACGAACTGCCGCTGGCCTCCGGAACTCGTCCCGTGCCCTCCGGGAAGCTGCACGCTGTGAGTAGCGTCGAATACGACCGGAAACCCCGATTCCGACATTATCGGAATGGACCGCATGTCGACGACCAGATTGTTGTAGCCGAACGAAGTCCCCCGCTCCGTCAGAAGGATATTTTCGTTACCCGTCTCGCGCACCTTTTCGACAGCCTGGCTCATGTCGCGGGGGGAAAGAAACTGCGCCTTCTTCAAATTGACGGGCTTTCCGGTTTTCCCGGCAGCCGTGACAAGGTCCGTCTGACGCACGAGGAACGCTGGAATCTGGAGAATATCCGCCACCTGTTGCACCGGTTCCACTTCAGCAGGCGTATGCACATCGGTAATGACGGGAATCTTTAGTTCATCCCGGATGCGTGCCAGAACCGCGAGTCCCTTTTCGAGTCCGGGACCGCGGTAGGAACGCACAGACGTCCGGTTGGCCTTGTCGTAAGAACTTTTGAAAACAAAGGGGATCTGAAGCTTGAGGCAGGTATCCCGAAGGAAAGAAGCCACCTCGAAAGCCAGTTCTTCACTTTCGATCACGCACGGACCGCCTATCAGGAACAGGCGGTCCCGCCCGATCTTTTGTCCCAATACATCGAAGCCAGCCACCGATACCACCTAGCAGACGCACTTCGAAGAAGCTGTTTCGGGGTTCTTGCGCCGTGCTTCTTCCAGGGCTGCTCCGGCAAAAGCCTTAAAAATGGGATGGGGTTCCATCGGGCGTGACTTGAACTCGGGATGGAACTGGCACCCGAGAAACCACGGATGATCTTGCAGTTCGATCACCTCGACGAGATTCCGATCGGGCGAAAGACCGGTGAACCGCAACCCGTGCTCGGACAGAACCTCCCGGTACTTGTTGTTGAATTCGTACCGATGACGGTGCCGCTCGGAAATTTCGGGTTCTTCGTAGGCATCGAAAGCGAAACTGTTCGGCTCGAGAACACACGGATAGGCCCCGAGGCGCATGGTCCCGCCGTAGTCGAAACCCTCGTCCCGACGAATTACGGTATTGTTCTTATAGTCGAACCATTCACGCATCAGGTAAATGACCGGGTTAGGCGTGTGTTTGTCGAACTCCATGCTGTGGGCCTTGTCGAGCCCCGCCACATTACGTGAGAATTCCACGGTGGCAAGTTGCATCCCGAGACAGATTCCCAGAAAAGGAATCTTGTTTTCACGGGCATACCGTATGGCTTTTATCTTCCCCTCGACTCCACGCTGGCCGAATCCGCCCGGGACGAGAATGCCGTCGGCACCTTCGAGAAGTGCCTCTCCGCCCTCTTTCTCCACGTTTTCCGAATCGACATAGTCCAGCTTGAGCTTCACGCCGTTTGCCGCGCCGCCGTGAACGAGGGCCTCGTTGAGGCTCTTATAGGATTCCTTGAGATCGATGTACTTTCCAACAATTGCTATACGCGCTTCATTGGGCGGGTTCTTCATACGGTCGACGAGAGCCTGCCAGTCGTCCAGGACAGGAGCACGGGTCCAGATGTTCAGCAGACGTACGATCTTCTCGTCCAGCCCTTCCTGGTGGAAGAGCAGAGGCACTTCATAAATGCAGTCCACATCCTGGGCCGTAATGACGCCGTCGGTATCGACGTTGCAGAAGTGGGCTATTTTCCCTTTTATTTCTTTGGAGAGCAGCTTTTCGGTGCGGCAAAGAAGAATATCGGGCTGGATGCCGATGCTTCGAAGTTCCTTGACGCTGTGCTGGGTCGGCTTCGTTTTGACTTCGCCGGAAGTGGGCAGGTACGGGACGAGCGTCACGTGAATGAAAATCGCGTTTTCCCTGCCGACATCATTTCGAAACTGGCGGATCGCTTCCAGGAAGGGCAGGCTTTCGATGTCGCCGACCGTTCCTCCGATTTCGACGATGGCTATGTCCATGGTGTCCGTAGACCCTCGGATGCATGCCTTTATTTCGTCCGTAATATGGGGAATTACCTGTACTGTGCCGCCCAGGTACTCACCCCGCCGTTCTTTCATGATAACGGAATAGTAAATGCTTCCGGAAGTATAGTTGTTTTTCTTGCCGAGCCGTGCATGCGTAAACCGCTCGTAATGCCCGAGGTCAAGGTCGGTTTCGGCACCATCGTCCGTGACGAAAACCTCACCATGCTGAAAGGGATTCATGGTACCCGGATCGACATTGATGTAAGGATCGAGTTTTTGAAGGGTGACGCGAAGGCCTCTGCTCTCCATCAAGGCGCCTATTGAAGCTGCGGCAAGGCCTTTCCCGAGCGAGGACAAAACTCCACCTGTAATGAAGATAAATTTAGTCTGGCGCAAAGGATTCTCCCTTTCAAACGTGTCTTGGCGGGATCGGATTAAAGGTTCAGTATAGCAAATGGGAGGTTAAAGTCAATCTCGACCACTTTTTTTATGTTGCCGAAATCAATGGCTTTTTAGCTGTCGTAATACTTCCGTCGAAACCGGACAGATATGGGCAGGAATAAAACTCTATCATCGAAAAACTCCGGGAAAACCGGTCAACCCGTGCGAGAGCGTTCAATTTTGAAATAATTTCAAGCCACGAAAAAACAGACAGTGATGTTTCTCCCCCGCAAGGTATGCTTCGACAGTAGCCTACTTCGTGTAGGCTGTACAGTAGGAACTAATGTATACCCTTATCCTAAATACACAAAACCACTTATTTACCTTAAGCATCTCCGGCAATATCATTCTACCATCCGGAAGAGGTATAGAACGTACTTGGTATCACAAACACACAGCACTGGGGAGACTAGAAATGTCTTCTGTGTTAATCATTGAAAATAACGATTTTTTCAGGAGATCTTTCAAAGAAATCCTGAAGATGTACATCCCATCCCTGCTCGTAAACGAGTCTGCCGACGGTTCCGATGTCCTCACAAAGATTGCCCAGACGACTCCCGATATAGTGTTTATGGATATACGGCTGCCGGGCAAGAACGGGCTGGAACTGACGAGGGAAATAAAAGGCCGCCATCCGAACATAGTCATAAGCATATTTACAAATTATGATCTTCCGGAATACCGCATTGTCGCGAAAAAATACGGAGCCGATCACTTCCTGCTCAAAGACAGCATGACAGGGGCCGAGATCGCAGCATTGGTCAAGGACGTGATTGAGAAGAAGAGAAGGCGAAATCACAGGGACCAAACCCGCAGGATAAGGAATTACGCAAGAAAGGCAGTTAACTGAAGTAATCTTCTTGCCGGGCGGTAAGTTCTCTCTCCCCCTCACCGGGAAGAATTCCGTTCTTTCGGATTGCCCCACCGGATCACCCATCGCAAATTTACGTAACCGCAAAACCATCACGGACGAAAATATTCCGAAAACGGTTTATCCATTGATTTCGGAGGCGGGCAGATCTGCCGCCTCCCGGGGACCGTTGCCAAAATTGTCGCGGCAGCCTTGAATGACTCCTGGAGCAGCAAACCCGCAACCGGAATACGAAAGGCAAAAGCTTAACAACCACGAAAGGCGCGAAAGGAAACAATTCAAAAGACGGGCTTCAACCGGAAAGGGCCGTAGGATGGGTGGGAGCGGAGCGGGAACCCATCGTTTTTTGAGGTTTATTTCCCTCTCAGCCGCCGGGAAACTCAAAGAATGTCGAATACGACTTCTTTTTTCCGTATGGCGTCTTTCCCGTATTCCCAGGCGTCTATCGATGCTTCCGGCCAAATTATCCCGGGCGTTCCGAAAAGCGATGGGTTATCACCCATCCGCCTCAAAAACATCGCGACAGCCTTGAACGACTTGCAGAGCCCGGCGGCGTCATTCCGGCCATTCTCTTCAATCAGGACAAGCTCACACCGGCATCCAGGCTTCCATGGCGGATTAGTCGTGAATTCTAGATTTTAAAAACTCTGGATCCCGGCTCAAAAGCACTGCCGGGATGACGGGATTGGTGGCTCCGTCGAAAAAAGCCCGGGAACGGGTCAGTCGCAGCAGCCTCAAATGCCCACTGAGTTGAGGCATGGTTTCCCGACCGTGCCGGCCGGGAGCGCGGTCGGGAAACCGCGCCATAACTTTTGAATTGAAGCTTTATAAAGGATGCCGCATCCCGGACGCGGTTCAGGTGGAGATGAGTGGCTCCCCGCTTCCTGCTCGTGAATTCAGGAGCACAAAGACCCTGGAGCCCGGCTCAAAGCAACTGACGGGATAACAGGATTGGGGGCTCTGTCGAAAAAGCCCGGGAACCGGGTGGGTCGCAGCAGCCTCGAATGACTTACAAAGCCCGGAGTTATCGCTCCGGCTCTATTCCACGCCCTTGAGCGCCTCGGCCTGGAAGTAAGCATTCAGCGGATCGATCAGATCGTCGAGCATACCGGTCAGGACAACGTCAAGTTTGTAGAGGGTAAGATTTATTCTGTGATCGGAAACGCGGTTCTGCGGGAAGTTGTAAGTCCTGATCCGTTCGCTTCTGTCCCCGGTACCCACCTGGCTCTTCCGGTCCTTTGCGATCTGGGCTTCCTGCTCGCGCTGCATCGCGTCGAGCAGCCGGGCGCGGAGCACCTTCAACGCCTTTGCCTTGTTCTTGTGCTGAGATTTCTCGTCCTGGCAGGTCACAACGAGGCCGGTGGGAATATGGGTAATGCGAACGGCCGAGTCCGTGGTGTTTACGCTCTGTCCACCGGGTCCGGACGAACGGTATACATCGACCCGGATATCGTTCGGGTCGATGAAAACGTCCACTTCTTCAGCTTCAGGCATTACCGCAACCGTGACCGCAGATGTATGAATACGTCCCTGGCTCTCGGTCACCGGTATCCGCTGCACCCGGTGCACACCGCGTTCGAACTTCAGCCTGCTGAACGCTCCCTTTCCGTTGACGGAGGCAATTATTTCCTTAAGCCCTCCGATCCCGGTCGAGTGCGCATCCAGGACTTCAACCTTCCACCTGCGCATTTCGGCGTAACGCGTATACATCCGAAAAAGATCGGCAGCAAAAAGCGCAGCCTCATCGCCGCCGGTTCCGGCCCGGATTTCCAGGATGACGTTCTTGTCGTCATTGGGGTCTTTGGGTGCGAGCATGATCTTCAGTTCATTTTCAGCCACATCCAGAGACGTCTTCAATCCGGCTATTTCTTCCCGTATGAGTTCGCGCATTTCCGGGTCTTCTTCGCGTTCGAACAGGCTCTGGTTTTCCTGTAACTGCTCTTTCAGGTTCTTGAAATACGCGTACTTCTCGACGATTGGAGCCAGTTCAGCCCGGTCCCTGGCAACCTGCTGATATTCCTTCTGGTTGCTGAGCAGTTCCGGGTTGCCCATATCCTCTTCGAGTTTTTCGAATTTCTGTACTACGCTCTCCAACCTGTCGAACATACTGAGAACTGACCTTCATGCGACCAGGACCGAAAGCGGTCCGGGAAAAAATAAAGAACCGGTATCGGCCGGTTCGGTATTTGCCTGGCATCCCCGGAGGGACTCAGGCCCAGAGGGAAAATGACAAAAGTTGGTAGATTATTCTTTGACTTCGGGCTTCTGGAATTTTTCGTATTTCCGGCGAAATCTTTCAATGCGGCCCGCCGAGTCGACCAACTTCTGCTTCCCGGTGTAGAAAGGATGGCACTTCGAACAGATTTCCACGCGGATTTCCTTCTTCGTCGAACCGGTCGGAATCTCGTTTCCGCAGGCACACTTAATAACGGTCTGATGATACTCGGGGTGAATTTGATCCTTCATCTAAAAGACTTCCTCCTTCGTTCGGATGAATCACAGAATCATAAATTATACATTGATTCATCCGTTTTTCAATATTTTTCGGAAGAGAAGACACAAACCTCCGTACTCAGGCGCGAGCCGCGCCGTCATAACGGATGAAAGACGCACCCGGCCGGGCACAGATTTGTTCCCTCTCTCCGACGGATTCGCTGCCGGCAGAGCCGGTCAATTCCACTATCCAGGAAATCGAACTGAAGAATTCCGCTTCGCGCAGCTCCCGCCGCCGCGCTTGCTCCGCCTACCTGTTCATCGATGCAAGGAAATCCGCATTGTTCTTCGTGCCCTGCATCTTGTCGAGCAGAAACTCCATCGCGTCGATCGGATTGAGCGGAGAAAGAAGCTTGCGCAGAATCCAAATGCGATTGAGATCCTCGGGGATGATGAGCAGTTCTTCTTTCCGGGTTCCGGACTTGTTGATGTCGATTGCCGGGAAGATCCTGCGATCCGCGAGTTTGCGGTCGAGCACGATTTCCATGTTGCCGGTGCCCTTGAACTCTTCAAAAATAACTTCGTCCATTCGGCTGCCGGTGTCGATCAATGCGGTGGCGATGATCGTGAGGCTTCCGCCCTGCTCGACGTTACGGGCCGCACCGAAGAAGCGTTTGGGACGATGGAGCGCGTTAGAGTCGAGACCGCCGGAGAGGATCTTGCCGCTGGGCGGAACCACGCTGTTATAGGCACGCGCGAGACGCGTGATGCTGTCGAGCAGGATTATGACGTCCTTTTTGTGCTCGACAAGCCTCTTAGCTTTCTCGCTTACCATTTCGGCAACCTGGACGTGCCGTTGCGGCGGTTCGTCAAATGTCGAACTCACCACCTCGGCCCGGACGTTCCGCTGCATGTCCGTGACTTCTTCAGGGCGCTCGTCGATGAGGAGCACGATCAGGTACGCGTCTTTGTGGTTGACCGAGATCGCATTGGCGATGTTCTGAAGAAGCATCGTTTTACCGGTACGCGGCTGCGCCACGATCAATCCGCGCTGCCCGAAGCCGATCGGGGTCAGAAGGTCCATGACCCGCGTCGAGAGATTGTCGGCAACCGATTCGAGCTTTATTCTCCGGTCCGGATAGAGCGGCGTAAGGTTGTCGAAGAGGATCTTGTCCCGGGCGATTTCCGGGTCCTCGTAGTTGACCGCTTCCACCTTGAGCAAAGCGAAATAACGTTCGTTGTCCTTGGGGGGACGAATCTGCCCCGATATGCTGTCCCCGGTGCGCAGGTTGAATCTGCGAATCTGGGAGGGCGATACGTAGATGTCGTCGGGCCCCGGAAGGTAGTTGTAATTCTGGCTCCGCAAAAAGCCGAATCCGTCCGGCAGGATTTCCAGAACTCCTTCACCGTAGATAAGGCCGCTCATTTCCGCCTGGGCCTGAAGGAGCGCAAAGATAAGCTCCTGCTTGCGCATTGAGCTTGCTCCGTCGATATTGTAGGCTTTGGCGATCGTAAGGAGTTCTCGGATGTTCTTGTTCTTCAGCTCGACCAGGTTCATCTCGTTGCGGTGGTCGCGCGAATAATCCCTTTGAGTTGTGGCCTCCGAGAGGTTTGATGCGTCTGGCATTAGTTTTTCTCCGTAAATGGCGTATTTGGAAATCTAAACAGATTTTCTTTCCTGGTTATAGTGGTTCGCAGCAATTCCTGAGGGCATAGGGCATAAGGCATCGGATTTTCGAGGAGTGGAATTGCCGGAAGATCATATCCGGCAGACGAGTTTTCTGATCAATGCTTCGCCTGTAATGGTCCAGGAGTAATCAAAGGGCAGGCAGCTTTCCTTTTCAGGCACTCTAAAGTGTGCAGGAAAGCCGACCCTTTTGTCAACAATTTTTACATGGAGTTCAGCAAGATGTCCAGGCAGTCGAATGTGACGGCTAATTATAAACTCAAAAACCGACCTTAGTCCAGAACCCCGGTTTCTTTTCTCCCTTGGCGACTTCCGCGTCGCACTTAGCCAGCATTTTTGTGACCGAATCTCCGTAGCCCAGGTCCGAGATGGCCTGAGGATATTTCTGGACCATCGTGTCAAGCCGCCCCTTTGCCGCTGCGTATTCCTCGATGATCACGTAAAACCTGGCAACCGCAAATTCATGCGAAACGATACGTTTCTTGCACTCGAAAAGCTGCTTTTCGGCCTTTTTGGCATACTCGGAATTCGGGAAGTTCTTGATCACCTTGTCGAAAGCCTGCATTGCCACGCTGGTCTCTTCCGGATCCCGATCGACCGTCGTAAAGGTAAGAAAATGACTCATCCCAATCTGATAGAGCACGTACGGGACGACTTCGTTTCTCGGGTGCAGGCGGACGAACTCTTCATACGCCATCGAGGCTTCGTTATACTTTTTATCGTAAAAATAGGCATCGCCGAGCTTCAGTTCCGCAAGAATCGCGAACTTACTGTAAGGATAATGCTCCTTCAGCTTTTTGAAATCCTCGGTTGCGCCGCTGTAGTCTTTCTGTTTAAGTTTTTGGGTACCTTCCACGGCGAGTTGGTCGGCGGTCTTATCGATGGTCTTCGACCCTTTCCCGAACAGGTCGCCGAAGTAGAACTGCTTCAGGTCGGTTCCGCTACATCCGTTCAGGATGAACAGAGCGAAAATGATGAAGACAAATCCTGAGGGACGGAGCATCTTTTTGGAACGGTGCCGGAAGTAATTCATATAAACCCCGATTTCGTGGATCAAGAATTGTTCTCGATGTAGCGGTTTGCATTTAAAGCTGCGGCGGTCCCATCACCTGCTGCTGCCATAACGATCCGGCCTTTTTGAGGACGTCCCCGGCAGCGAAAAACACCGGCAACACCGATAGCCGTTTCCCGGTCGGTGATGATGAAACCTGAAGAATCCCGCTCGACCTCAGGAGGAATAGAGCCCAATATGGGTTGTATTCCAACGAAGAGTAAAACACCGC
This sequence comes from Pseudomonadota bacterium, assembly GCA_023416335.1. The sequence goes on from JAEZHY010000058.1 coordinate 26,207, forward strand.
TGACCGGAAGCTCCGTTACCCCGGAATTTTTCAGATTCCGAAGCGACAGCCCCGCAACACCTTCCGGTCCATCCGTTCTCTCTGTTATCACGTTACAGAGAATAAAGGAAATCTTTTTGTACTCAAAGGCTTTTTCTTGTATCGCCGGAGTGGCCCGAAGCCGCTCCCTCCCTGGAAAAACCAGGATAATTATCCGCTCTTTCACAGGTGAGCAACTGCCCGCCATAGCCCATCGGGTCCAATACAACCGAGTCCGGACGAGCAAGCGGGGCATACAGGCCGGCTGTCAATCCAGCCGGCCTTCCACCTATGATTACCATATCGCTGATATTACTGTCTGCCATGACTCGAGGAGATTATCTCCGAGGAATACTCCGGGACTTTCTTGTGGAAAACTTGCTTACGCAACTACCTTGTCGATAGCCGCCGTGATCTGCGATTTTGCAACTGCTCCCGTGATCTGCTCATTTACATTGCCGTTCTTGAAAATGATCAGAGTGGGAATAGCCCGGATCCCATACTTGCCAGGAATCTTGGGATTATCGTCGACGTTGCATTTTGCCACTTTCAGTTTGGACGCGTAATCGGCCGAAAGTTCTTCAACAACCGGGGCGATTGCACGGCAGGGACCGCACCAGGGCGCCCAAAAATCGACCAGAACCGGTAAATCCGACTGGAGTACTTCCGTTTCGAAACTGCTGTCGGTAACTTCAATTATGTTGCCAGCCATCAGGTCAGCTCCTCTCCTTTGATGAGGCCCGGGGCCCCAGGTTCTTGAGAACCGGTTTTTGATTGCCGGATCATCCTTATAAAACAATCTTTTCAATATTGTCAATTTGCAATCGAAAAGCCGGCTCAAACGGTCCCCGTCCGGTTGCTCGATGCCGATATCCCGTCCAGAACAGGTTCATCGTTTAATCACATTGAATTAAGACGGCAAAGGTCCTTTTCCTTTCCGGCCTGCAACGCACCGTCAACCCCTCCCTGCCGGGTCTCGGGAAGTCACCGTTAATCTAATTTCTCCCTCCCCTGCCGACAACATGATGAAAGACTTTGATTTCCGTTGGTGATAATGATAGCGCTTTCCTTTGCGGGCGCTGCAATAGTCCGCACTTCATTCATTCAGCTGAAGAGGCGAACGGAAAATGGCCGATCACAAGTTGATATTCCGCTGCCAACAGTGCGGCTACATCAGTCCCAAATGGATGGGCAGGTGCCCTGAATGCGAAACATGGGACTGCTTTATCGAAGAAGTAGCCCTCAAGGGACGCGAGAAAGCCGCAAAGATCGCAAAGCACCTTTCGGCCCAGCCGATCAGTCTCGATGAAATCCGGGCGGATGGAGAGACTCGATTCCTGACCGGCATAGGCGAGTGGGACCGGGTGCTCGGCGGCGGCCTGACCAGGGGTTCGCTCGTGCTGCTGGCAGGCGATCCCGGCATAGGAAAATCCACTCTGCTCCTCCAGGCCCTCTCACAGATGACCAGAAACGGCCCGGTGCTCTATGTTTCCGGCGAGGAGAGCCCCCAGCAGTTGAAGTCCCGAGCGCAGAGGCTCGGCATATCCTCTCACGATCTGCTCATCTTCGCCGAGACGTCGCTCGAAGCCGTGATCGACGAAATGGAAAAGAATCCTCCGCTCGTCCTTGCGATCGACTCCATCCAGACCATATATAGCAGGATGCTGGACGTGGCGCCCGGATCGATCAGCCAGGTGCGCGAATGCGCATCAAGGCTGATGAGAATCGGGAAAGAAGCCGGCATCAGCATATTCATAATCGGCCACGTGACGAAGGAGGGCGCAATTGCCGGCCCGCGCGCCCTCGAGCACCTGGTCGATACGGTGCTCTACCTCGAGGGCGACAGGACGCACACCTTCCGCCTGCTCCGGGCGGTCAAGAACCGTTACGGCTCGACGAATGAGGTTGGGGTTTTCGAGATGAAGGAAAGCGGCCTGGAAGAGGTCCCGAATCCTTCTCAGTTGCTCCTTGCGGAGCGCCCCAAAGGAGTTTCGGGATCCGTCGTTGCCTGTTCGGTCGAAGGGACCCGGCCGATTCTCGTCGAACTACAAGCCCTGGTGAGCGCCACCGGCTGGATGCAGCCGCGCAGGACCAGCATGGGAGTGGACACCAACCGACTCTCTCTGCTTCTTGCCGTGCTCGAAAAAAAAGCGGGATTCAATTTCGCCCAGCAGGACGTGTTCGTAAATGTTGCCGGGGGAGTGCGCCTCGTCGAACCCGCGGCGGACCTCGCCATGACGACGGCCCTGATGAGCACCTATCTCGACAGGCCGCTCCCTCCCGACCTGGTTGTCTGGGGAGAAGTGGGACTCGCAGGAGAAGTACGAGGCGTCGGTCACAGCGTGCTGAGGGCGGCCGAGGCTTCCAAACTGGGCTTCACCACATATATCATGCCCAAAAGCAACGCGGAAAGACTCTCGCAGGAGATGGACGCCCGATGCATCGGGGTCCGCACGCTCCAGGACGTTCTGCAGGTGCTCTTCGAAGGCATGACCGGCCCTTCGCAAAGAAATGAGGAATGAGGAGTCAGGAATGAAAGAAGGCTGCAAGTTCTGCCGTATTATCGCCGGTGAACTGCCCGCTACGGTTGTATTCGAAGACGAGCACTGCATGGCCTTTCTGGACAACAGGCCTCTTTTCCCCGGCCACTGCCTCCTCCTGCCCAAGACCCACCACGAAACGCTGCCCGACCTGCCGAACAACCTTGTCCAACCGCTCTTCACCGATTCAAAGCTCCTCTGCCGCGCAGTGGAAGAGGCCATGCAGGCGGAAGGCACCTTTGTCGCCATAAACAATAAAATAAGCCAGAGCGTTCCTCATCTGCATATTCATGTAGTCCCAAGAAGAAAGAAGGACGGACTGAAGGGGTTTTTCTGGCCGCGTTACAGCTACAGGGATGAAGCGGAAATCGCGGCTGTGGCGGAGGCGGTCAAGGCGGCAATTGAACGGGTTCGATCCGGGGATTGATTTGCCGTGTCACAGCGTCATCCAGCGAAACAAGCTGCCGGCCGGTACGAACACCTGCGGACGTAGTCGTGAAAGGCTTGAGACAAGTCCGACCTCGAAATCCCGATCTCGCCAACCGCTCGGGCAATTGCGCGAGCATGTTTGGCTTCGTTTTTAAGCACAAATTTTTTATTTTTCACTGAGTTGGGGATTTCCACGCTTAATAAATCATTACCTTCCTCCGCCTAAAATGCAGGTGCACACTTTTCCATGCAGTCTGCCCATAGTCGTATGCTGTCTCTGATGCCAAGTCCTTCTAAAGGAATAGAGCATTTTTAGTACTAATTCTTAAATAAGCTACTACTATTATGTGCAGCCGCTTCGCGACAATTATTAATATTATTTTTACATAGATTCGCTCCTACGCTCATGTTTCCGGTATCACTAATTTCAATTCTTGATCGGGCATGTATGTTGCTTACTGCTCATTCCGTCTCGGGGAAATCCTTTAAAGATTTATGAATAACTATCTCTCACTGGCAATCTCCTTGCCGGCGTAAACAGCGGAATCGAGAAACGAACATTCAAGCTCTGTAGCTTTTTTCTCGCTCTGCGTTGTCTGTCCTTTGTTCTCGTGATCGGCTTATCGCGAAGGGCTGCTGCATTGAAAAGATCTCAATCCACACTCTGTTTTACTGCTCCTCTACTCTTCGACCCAGCCCATCCAGCCTTATTACTGACGTCGAATCCATTTCGAAACGCAATCGGGAAAGGACATCATCATCCTTTTTCAATCTTGAATATGTCTCACGGGCATGCCTTTCCGGTGAAAACGGCCGGCTCTCTAAATAAAGGGAGCAGGCCATCATTTATCTGGCAGTACGGTAGTCGGATCGGTCGAAAGGGAACCGGGCTGGTCCCGGCGACTCCATTTTCCATCCGTGTTCAAAACAAGAGTGCCCCAATGCTTTCGGAACGAAGCACATAGTGGATCAGAGGATATAGAGTACTATCAAACATATTGGGCTGCGTGCTGCCGAATGGTGCCAATCAGTCATAAATGGAGACAACATGATTTCCAGGTCAAAGTTCGCTCTGCTGATCCTGCCCCTATTCATTTTTCTTGAATACTCAGCCGTCGCATTTGGCGCAAGTGCCACATACATATATGACGACCTGGGGCGTCTTCAGTCGGTGACCTACGATAACGGGACCAAAATTCATTACAATGTTGACGAGATAGGAAACAGAACCTCCATGTACTACGAAGGGGGGACATTTCCCGTTTCGGCCGGTTGGAGTGCCGGCGGTTCCATTTCACCAGCTTCGGCAAATGTGATTTCCGGCGGGTCCGAGACTTTCCTGATAACCCCGGATGTCGGATACCTGGTAAAGGAAGTTCGCGTGGATGGCAGACCCGTTGGGTCTCCCACAACTTACACATTAGCCAATGTCACGGCACCCCACATAATCGAGGCCGACTTCGAGAAAATCAAATTTCCGATCACGGTCACCGTGGATGGCGGTATCGGAGGGACAATCACCCCAACAACCACCGAGGTATATTATGGCGACAGCCAAACATTCACCATAACCCCGGCCACTGGGTACCACATCAGTTATGTAGTTGCCGACACCGCCTCGGTTGGAAAAGTGACGAGTTATACTTTCAGTGAAGTTAAAGCCCCTCACAGTTTACGTGCCGGCTTCAGCAATACCTACGTGATCAGCACGTCGGTTGTCGGCAATGGAACGATAACCCCTCCTTCTGCCACAGTAACCTTTGGCGGCAGTCAGACCTTCACTATCACCCCGGGTCCGGGTGCTTCGATTGTAAATGTTCGTGCAGACACATACTCGCTTGGGACAATCAGCAGCTACACCTTCTCGAACGTGGATTCAGACCACACCCTGGTAGCGGAATTCACTCAAGAGAATGGCCCGGTGCAAAACAGCCGAACTAATGTAACTTATCCAAACCTCCAGAGTGCATACGATGCTGCCAACAGCGGAGACATCATTAAGTGCAAGGCTGTTCAGTTCACAGAGAACTTTGAAGCAAACCAGGATAAGTCAATCTACATATACGGCGGATACAACAGCGACTTTACAAGCAATCCAAGCATGACAGTACTGGTCGGAAATCCCGTAATCAGCAGTGGAAAGGTTACCTGGATAAACTTTAGAATATCTAAGTAATCTATTTGAATCTCGCATGGAGGAAATATGAAGAAAGTAATCATTTTATTACTACTTACGTTATCTACGAC
>JAEZHY010000074.1 GCA_023416335.1 Pseudomonadota bacterium
TAAGAACTGACTGCGGTAAATTCAATTAAGTGCTGGAAATGGATGAATTTCGAGGAGAAAGTGAGATAAATAAGAAAGGCCTCCCTCTCGTCCGGTCGAGAGGAAGGCCCTGGAATTTCGTGGCAGGCGGGTGCTTACTTCCTGCTTTTGCCCCCGGAATATCTTTGGAGAATCTGTTTGAAGTGAGCCGCCTCTCCGTGCGCTTTCACCCTCCCGGCAAGGATGTCGTCTACGTTGAAGCCTTTCTTGCCGTAATAAGCTGCGTTGGCGTCGTCATTGACCGAAATCACGGCTCCTTCGATTGCTACACCGCCGAAAAGCCCTCTGCTCCGGGAGTAGGAATAGATTTCAGCCTTGAGTTGCACATCGGTTCCGGCTTCCGCATGGCGGCCGACCGGCCCTGCGGCGACTGACAGATCTGCCCCAAGGGTGAACTTCCCGTTCTTGATAGCCTGGATGCCGCGCGCCGTTTTGAAAACCAGGATAATATCGGTGGATTCCGCTCCGATCTGGAACCCTACGCTTCCACCACCCATGGAAATGAAGACGGGATTGCTCCAGTTCCCGCCGTTGTTGACGGAAAGGACACCGGTGCCGTAACGTCCGCCTACAATGAAGCCTGCCTTGATGAGACCCGGGATCACCGCGATTCCATAGGCGTTACGGAACAACTGCGGCGGAATACCGGTTTCGGGAATGGCCATGATTTCCTGGAGGACAGCGCTTGCTTCGGCAAGCTTCGAATTCTCATCGGCCAGCGCCGGAATCGGCTGGAGAAGCATCGCCGCCGCTGCGATGAGAAGAAATAATGCCGGTGCTCTCTTCTTCCTGTTCATTCAATCCCTCCCTTTTGAGTAAAATGCAGGTTCCGGTGCGAAGACCCAGCCGCACCCGATGCTCAATAAACCACATATCAAAGATATGCAAGTGGTCGCATGCACTATCGAATTGGACTCTCAAAAACCTACGGTCCGATGCAATTGTCAGGCCGACTCCTCATCGTCCTCCTTGCGTTCGCAAATCCAGATTGCCGCCGCGAGCCTCTCCATTCCTGAACTCCAGAGCTTCCGGGCCTCCTCCCGGCCGTTGTCCATGGCTTTGAAAAGTTCATCGGCCTTATCGAGCATCTGAATCATCTCGGCCATTTTTTCCTCCACCAATTCTCCTTTTCAGTGAACAGTAAACAGTGAGCAGTGAGCTGAGAAAAGCAATAAACCGGAATCGAGAGCAGCCTTACATCTGTTTTGCGATCCGGAGTGCTTCGCGGTTGTCGTCCAGCCTCTTGCGCATTATCTGCAATTCCTGGTAATCCCGGTACCAATCTTGAAAGTCGGCATTGGGTTCCGGGAATTTATTCTGCTCGAAGGCCTGTCGGAAAGCTTCCGTGCTCATCCCGTGTTCTTCCTCTCTGCGCTGAAGATTCTTCAGCAGCTTATCGACTATCTTTTGGCACCAGTTGATCTCCCTGCTCATGGAGATTTCGTATTCGTCGGTATGCACTACAACGATCTCCTTATCTCCGATGATTCGGAGCTATGACGCAATTCCGGTTCGCCCCGCAAGGTTCAAGGGCAAACAAGTCAGACTATATTCGGCATTCCGGCTTTTGGTGCGGCATTCTCCATCTGGATCTCATCTTTCTTGAGTAATTGCATGCCCCCGAAGCCACGCGGCCAACTCATCCAGCTGAATCTCACCTTTGCCCAAGCGTTCAAAAAAAATGACGCGATCCGGGCCCGGGGCCTTGATCTGGAAGCCATGGAGCCGCAAAAAGAGCATACAGACGACATATGCCGTCCTCTTGTTTCCATCCAAAAAAGGATGGTTACATGCTATCCCGTGTGCGTAAATTGCGGCCAAGTCAAATACGTCCGGCTCGCCGTATGCTTCAAGTTGCATCGGACGGGCCAGAGAGCTTTCCAGGAGCCCCATATCCCTGATACCGGTTGTGCCCCCATGCTCGGCAATTTGTTGGTCATGGATGGCCAGGACAACTGCCGGATCGATCCAGGTCCAACTCATCGATTGGACAACTCCCGAAGCACATCCCGATCCTCACGCATAATGGCCTCGGCTGCCGCCATCTGCTTGGCAAAATTCTCATCCAGGGGCGTGATCCTGTATCCGTCTTGCGCATCGGTCAGATATATGGTGTCACCTTCCTCGACTTTTAGTCTCGCCAAGACCTCTTTAGGGAGAACAAGGCCGAGAGAGTTTCCAATTTTCCGAATTTTCAGTGTTTGCATCGTGACTACCCCGTCTCGCTGTTAATAATAATGTTGCTACGAAAGTTATAACTTCATATACTGGTAGGTGTCAAGCCGTGCCGAATGAGGACCATCGGGATTGAGCGAATGCCCGGAACTATTAAGAGAGTGAGAGGCTAAGGGGAATGGATACCATATTCTTCTTTGCTCTCCCGAATTCGCAGCAATCGCGCAGTAATCACAGCCTGCGTTTGTGCGTCCGTCTTTACCCGCTCATCGATTCTCAATCCTGCTACCCAACATATCTTCTCCGAGTCGCACAGGAGTGGAATGTCCTGCCTTTTTGCTTTTGGAATTTTGGAATCGGTAAAAAAGTCCTGCAATTTCTTCGAGCCCTGCATCCCAAGCGGGCGAAATCTGTCGCCGGGCCTCCAGAACCTGATGCGCACCGGCCATCTGATTTTGCCGGCATCCATGCGAACGAAGTCGTGTTCGCCCGGCGACGGGGAACTCCGGTCCACCTCGTTCGACATTGCGATTTCAAGAGTGAAAGGGCCGATTTCGTATGTTCCGGGTTCTGAGGCGACAACCTCGTCGTCGGAATAGTCAGGAGAAGAAAGGCCGATCTTTCTAACCAGGAGTCTTTCGGAAACCCGGAGGGCTTCGATTCCACCGGGGAAACGGATCGATTTTCCGGGCTTGCCCGATGCGATATTGTCGACCAGCGCCTGGAGGTGCAATGCGGTGATGCTGGAGAGATCGCCCCGAACCTTTTCGATTCCGTACCTCAGGACCCTGCGCAGAAGTGCCGGGTGAAGCTTTCTGAGGGCGGGCAGGTCCAGTGAGACGACATTGTGAGCGTGCTCTCCGAGAGCCTCGGTCCAGCTTTTCTCGACCTGCCGGGCCCACCACGATTCTTCCTCGTTGGCCAGTTCGGCATATCGGGCGAGAGTCTTCGTAATTTCAGGGTGAAAGGCCTCCCGCAAGAGCGGGAAAATCTGGAGCCGAAGCCGGTTGCGTTGGCAAAAGAGTTCCTGGTTCGTGGAATCGTCCCTGTATTCCAGGCGCCGTGATTGCAGGTACTCGAATATCTCCTCCCGTGTTGCAAACAGCAGGGGGCGTATGATCCCTTCGGCGGTTCGGGGGAGCATGGCCCTCATTCCCGCGGGACCCGTTCCCCTGAGCAACCGGAGGAGGACCTCTTCGGCCTGATCGCTCGCCGTGTGGCCGAGGGCGATCTTGCCGGCCTTCAGAGTGGTTGCGATTTCCTTGAAAAACGCATGCCGGCATTCACGCGCAGCCATCTCGACCGAAATCTTCCTTTCCGCCGCAAATGCATGCACGTCCGCGGTGCCGCAGTGGAAAGCCAGGCCGTGGCCGCAGGCGAGATCGCGCACGAATTCCCTGTCGTCGTCCGACTCCGGCCCCCTCAGCCGGTGGTCGAAGTGGACGACGGTAATAGTGTCTATTTGAAGCCTGGTTTTCAGATTATGCAGAATATCGAGGAGCGTTACCGAATCCGGACCGCCGGAAACCGCGACCAGAATGTTGTTCCGGGCGGATATCAGGTTGTGTTTCCTGATATACTCAGCTGCCCGGTCCTGAAAAGATTGAGGAACTTTCGTCATGTTTCGAGGTCGATGGGGCGCGGCGAAGCGGGCCTTTCTTCCGAAGTTTCCGAGGGTTTGTCGTCTTTGGACGGTTCGGGAAGGAGCTGGACCGCATCTTTCCATTTCTTGCCGTTTACGAGCAGCTTGCCGGAGCTGTTCATAACGGTATTGTCCTCAAGGATTATCAGCCCGAACCGTTCGGCAACCTGGCTCTTGTACTGGTATTCCATCGCCTTCTTGCGAAGCTTATAATTGAGAACGATAAGGACCGCCGCAAAGATGGACAGGAGAAGCAGAATGACTCCGCCGGAGACGAGCAGAATTCGGATGGACTTTTCGCCCACGTTGCCGATAAGCGAAACGACGGTATCCAGCTTGTAGACAAAGCCGATTCCCGCGGCCAGAAGCAGCAGAAGAGCCAGGAAGGGGAGCCTCTGAATCCAGGTTACCATCCTGTTGAGCTGCTGTATTCTGCCGGCTCCTTCATTTTTGGATTCCGATCCTTCCTGCGCGGTCTGCACAAGGGGTTCCTGGTCGCCGAAGTATTTGTTGAACCCCACGATTATGGTGCCCAGGAGGAAGGAAATCCCGATCGGGACAAGGAAAGCGACCATGAAATAGAGCCGCCATGGGAAGGTGTTTCCACCTTCACGGCCGCTGTCGCCTATCTGGTAGAGCCAGCAGGTAAGGAGGATTACGATCTCCACCCAGCCGAGGAAATAAAGGTACTTCCGGAATAACTCTTTGCGTTCCACATCATTGAAGAGGCTGGCTATGCCGCTGAGTTTTTCCGGTTTTTCGTGTAAGCTGTTCATTTTCAGTCTCTGGGTTTTTCTCAGAAGTTATTGATATCCATTTCGAAACAGGATAACAAATGGCGTAATCACGGTCAACCGCCTTCTGGCACATGAAAATCGGCTCAGAGGCTGTTCCAGACTTTATTTTTCAGGAGGAGAAATGACTCAGAAGGCGATTTTGGAAACGAATTTTTCGGGGCTCAATCTGGTTTCTCGCGGGAAGGTAAGAGATATTTACGATCTCGGCGATTCTCTGCTCATTGTGGCGACGGACCGAATTTCCGCTTTCGACGTGGTCATGCAGAATCCGGTTCCCGATAAGGGAAAGATCCTTACTCAGCTCTCGGAATTCTGGCTCAACCACCTTAAGGACGTTGTCCGGAACCACCTGATCGGTACGGATGTGAAAGAATTTCCGGAAGTCTGCCGTCCATATGCCGCCGAGCTTGACGGGCGCACCATGTGGGTCCGCAAGGCGAAGGTCATGCCTGTCGAATGCATCGTCCGGGGCTACCTGGTCGGGTCCGGGTGGGAAGATTATAAAAGGACCGGCAGCCTGTGCGGGATAGCCCTGCCGAAGGGACTCATCGAAGCAGAGAAACTTCCCGAGCCCGTTTTTACCCCGTCGACCAAGGCGGAACTCGGAGAGCATGACGAGAATATTTCGTTCGACCAGATGGCGAAGATCGTCGGACGCGACCTGGCCGAAAAGGTCTCCCGTGTTGCGGTCGAACTCTACAGGAAGGGCGCCGACTATGCCCGGGAACGCGGGATAATCCTGGCCGACACCAAGTTCGAATTCGGTCTGGCCGATGGAGGACTCATGCTGGTGGATGAAGTTCTTACCCCGGATTCGAGCCGCTTCTGGCCCGCCGATCGGTACCGCCCTGGGATGAGTCCGGAAAGTTTCGATAAGCAGTTCGTTCGCAACTACCTCATAGCGAGCGGGTGGAAGAAAACCGATCCATCGCCCCTGCTGCCCGACGACGTCGTAGCCAATACGCGCGCCCGGTACCTGGAAGCGCTGGAGAGGCTTTCTGGGAAAAAGCTCCGATAGAGTGAACAGTGAGCGGTGAACAGTGAACTGAGCGGCTTTTCTGATTTTGCAGGTATGAACGAACAAGGACAAGAAACCGATGGATTGCGGGTGGCCCAGGCAACAGGTCTTATCGTTGCCTGGGGCCGGAGGACAAGAGGCTTCACGTAGATTTACCGTCCCTCTTGCCTGCGGCACGGGCAACCAAAACCACGTTGCCCGTGTCACCCATGGTTTGGTTCCGAGCGCAAGGCGGTGGGCACGATGAAGTGTTACCCGCTTCGCGCCTCCTATAGGAGACGCGATACAAAATGCACCCTTTCGGGACACCTGTCTCCCAAACGGGGTGTGGCGCCACCGGCTCTTAAGTCGCCTACGCCGCTCCCGGTCTCCTTTTAAGTGGACTTTCCATTCAGGAGCGAATTTTTCATTCCGGTTCAAACCGCGCCGGTGTGACGCTTCGCGCCTTCGCATGATGGTTGATTGCTTATGGTTTTTGACTTTTTGCCTTTAAATGAAATCGATCTGAGCGACCAGACTTTCGAAATTCGGAAATTCGGACCTGTCGATCGGCTTAATGTCTCACTCGAGCGATTCGGGATCCTGGAACCGCCCTGGGTTGCGAAACGAAGCGGATCCTACGTTCCTGTCGACGGTTTCAAAAGACTGCGCTGGGCCGCAACCCGGGGATCGAACGGTACGGTCTGCCGCATTCTCCCGGAGAGTTCATCTCTTCGGGAACTCTGGGTATTGAGAATTGAAAGGAAGCTTTTCGAACCCGATCTGGATTTGGCCGAAAAGGCCAGGATCGTTTCGGTGCTGCTCGATATTTTTCCTCCCGCGGAAGTACCCCGGCCTTTCCTGAATGCCATGAACATCCCACCACGAGACGATGTCCTGACAAGTTGGGCCGGGTTGGCCGGCGAGGAAGAGGACATCCTCGAAATGCTCGCCTCCGGGGACACAGCGGAGCGGGCTGCACTGGAGGTCGCCGGCTGGGACCGCGAAAGCCGTGTCGCCCTTTTGAAAATGCTGCAATCTTTGAGGTGCAGCGCGAGCATCCAGGTGGAACTGGTCGAGCGCATAAGTGAAATAGCCATCAGGGAAGGCAGCGACCATATCGGGATTTTGAACAGCCCGCAAGTCCTGGAGATTTTGTCCTCGAAGGATTTCAACCACCGTCAGAAAACCCAGGCC
>JAEZHY010000081.1 GCA_023416335.1 Pseudomonadota bacterium
ACTCAGAAGATGGCCGAAGAGATTGTCACGGCATCCAATACCCTTGCGGTCAACACGGAGCGGCTTGAAAAAGTGTCGGACCGCTACATGCTGATCGTATTCCTGATAATGAAGGACCTTCTCACCCAGAGAGCACAGACCAAACCTGCACCTCCTGCTGCTCCTCATGCCGAACCCCGGTCCATTCCAAAATCGGGTCCCGAGAGCTTCCGGGAAAACATCGAATCAGCCGTCACCCACATTGTGATGCGACCCGGAATCACAACCCTTCGCGACCTCTCTTTCATACTCAGAGGAAGGTTTGCCGAGCAGCAAATTAGGGAGGCGCTTTTTAAGCTGAGGGCCGACGGCCGTATCACCTGGGAAAGCAATGAAACAGAGATCGATTTCACCACTCCCATCATAAGCACCGACCCCGAATAGACCCGGTTCGCAGCTTGTGAATATCCTTTTTGCCGGCTGCTTCTACTCACCTCCTGAGTTATCGGCCATGAGACTGTCGCCCCGATGCCTTGCAGTAGGGAAGGACAGTAGCCGACATCACGAGATTACTTTATCTCATCCCACTCTACCTCCATTTCCGGCCTTTATTACGTACTTGATCGTATTTCAGCGGACATTCCATCGTTATATTATCTACAGGTAAGTATTCACAAATCAGATCGAGTACTTATTCATAAAAGCCAGACCTGGCGGAAGCCGGTTTTGTATCCGATTTGTCAGGTTTTGGTGTGAGAAGGGTGGATTTCCATCACCTTTTCGGACCGATATCGATTTGTGGGGTGAAATTTGGAAAAAGCAAGTTTGGAGAAATCAATGTTTGACAATTCCCGGCTGAGCGAGGCGGAATGCATGAATGAAAGGGAATGTAACGGAGTGGATTTGTCCAGGGCTTATCTGCGCGGTGCGGACTTCGCCGGAGCGGACCTGAGCGGAGCGGACCTGACAGGTACGCACCTGGTCTGGGCAAACCTCAACGGTGCAAAACTTATTGGAGCCGACCTGACGGGAGCGGCCCTTCTGGCCGCCGATCTGGTCGGAGCGGACCTGCGTGGAGCAAATCTCAAGTCGGCCGACCTGTGCGGTGCAAACCTCACCGGAGCGAATCTTGCCGATGCGGATCTCAGCTGCGCCAATCTGTGTCGAGCCATACTGACCGGTGCCAACGTAGACGGCACCAATTTGAGCAATGCGGATCTGCGAAGCACAAAGCTGGAGGGCGTGGACCTCTCCAGGAGCAATCTGACGGGGGCCGTCCTGAAGGAAAGCATAAAGCGGAAGGCCGGCGGCACTTGTGAATGCAATCTGCCGGTGTGACCTCCGGGTTGGCCGGAGGCAAAACCGATCAGGTGACAGCTCAGGCCTTTTCAGTTCCGGAGGCGTCCTGGCTGCGGCTGAACGTGTAATTCCCCTTCATGAATTCATCGACATACCAGTCGATGCGGCCGTCATCGGACAGCACCATGTCGAGAAGCCGGACCGCACCCATAAGCCGCCCCAGCATATCCAGTTTCTCCTGCATCACCGGGCATTCATATTTCTTCACCTCGCCGTGAACCAGGTCGCCTTTCAGGGTTATCTTGAATCCCAATCGCTTTAGAATCTTGGCAATGAGACCCGCCCTTCTCGACCGGCGCCCTATATCGGCCGCACCGCCCTTGAACGAAAAAGCGATGTAGTTGTCGTTCACGTGCGCCCCGCAATAAGCATCGACGACCGCAAAATGATACCCCAGACGGGAATTGAAGTTCATATACTCATCGGACAAAACGACATAGCTGGGGCCTCCCATCCGGTCTTCCATGATCGGATCCTTGAAAAGCGATTCCGTCATGATCGAAGCAAACCCTTTCCAGTCGACGCCGATGGGACCGAGCCACTGGACGTTCGGGTTGGTCATTCCGCGGACAAGCGATGCAAAAGGAATCGAGGCGATACCGTCCACGCTCGTCTCCGCCTTTCCCGGAGGAACGTTCAGACCGCCTCCCAGGTCCACTGCCAGGAGTTTCATGGGGAGGTGCACCCTGATCCGGACCGCCGAATGCTTCGACAATTCGACGTCGTCGCTGATCCGGAACATCTCCCGCATGGACATCTCGTGCGCGAAACGGATCACGTCATGAAAAGTGCGGCAGCCTTCGGGAGTAAAATTCTCGCTGTTGGGATCGTGGAGGTTGAGGACCGCTATCTTCTTCAGAGCGGAGTGCGCCGCCCTGTAGGTTGGGCTGCCCTTCATCGGGTTGGTTTTCCGTTTTCGTTCCAGGATGCTTTCGACCCTGCCCTGGAACACCACGCGATTGGTAGCGTCAACGGTAATCTCCTCCCCGTGGGGGATGACCTTCGTGGCGTTTCCGGTTTCCACCAGTGTCGGGACCCCGAATTCCCTGGCAACTGAAGCCATGTGCCCTGTTACGCTGCCCACGTCCGTTACGATCGCCTGGAGATGACCCAGAATGGACACGTACCTCGGAGAGGTCTGGGCCGCGACCAGGATCGCGCCTTCGGGAACATTCAAAAGATTGTGGTCGGAATTGAGCACATAGGCAAATCCGGCTGCTTTTCCTCTCGACGCGGTTGTTCCGCCTTCGATTATGACAGGATGCTCGGGAAACTCCATCCGCAGCGAATCCGCATCCTGCTTCCGGTCTTGAACGGAGAACAGATCGACATTAAGAGGACGGGACTGCAGAATCACCATCCTGCCGTTCGCGGCCATCGCCCATTCCACGTCCTGAGGCTGCCCGAAGTACTCCTCCAGGGTCAGCCCGTATTCGACCAGGGTCATAATCTGTGTTTCATCCAGGCAGGCCTTATTCACGAGATCGCCGGGGACGGAATCATCCTTCAACTCCCCATTCTCACCGAGTATCAACCGAGTGTTTTTTTCGGCAATCTTCGAGACGAGGACCTGCCTGTCGTTCTTGTCCACTTCATAGAAGTCGGTCGGAACGGATCCGTCCACCGCATTCAACCCCAGGCCCCATACCGAGTTTATAAGGATCATATCGCGCCGGGAATCGTTGGGATCCCGTGTATACATGACCCCGCTCGCTACGGCATCGATCATGACCACGCAAAGCACGCTCATGATGACGTACTCGTCCGGATACCCCTTGCTGCGTCGGTAATAGACTGCCCTCGGATTGTAAGTGCTCGCCGCCACCATCTTGTACGCTTGCAGGAGCCTGTCGCGAGTTACCCCGAGCACCGAAGAGTGCTGTCCCGCAAAACTCGCTTCGGAGTCTTCGCTCGTTGCACTGCTCCGAACCGCTACAAGCACGCCGGGCCCGCAGCTCTGGATGATCGTGTCCATCTCCCGTATGAGGGCCTCTTCGAGTTCCGGAGGGAGCGGTGCATTCAGAATGCGCTCCTGTATTTCTTTCGTGCATTCGACAAGCTGCGCGGTGTTCTCGATATCCAGTTTCTTGAGGATTTTCTCGGCTTGTTTGTAAAGCCCGTTGGATTCCATAAAATAATGGTAGCCGTAGGCGGTTATGGCAAATCCCCTGGGGACCGGAAGATGGACGCGGTTGAAGACTTCCCCGAGATTGGCCGCTTTACCCCCGACCTCCGAGAGCCTTTCCACATTCACCTGCTGCAGCGGAATCGTGAGGCTCGTTTTTTCGATTGTGCGCTTCTTTACGAGTTCCTGAAAGATGCTCTGCCCGATACGCTCAACAGCTTCAGGCAAGGATGGAAACTTCCCGTCCGAAAGTGCGTCCAGATCTTCGGCGATATCATAAACCTGGGCCATGAGCCGTTCGACCGTCTGAATGACGGAATCGAGCGTGAAAGGCTTTGAGCCGTAGCAAACCTGCTCCAGGTCGGTGATATATTCCAGGGCATGATTGTTGCCCGCCAGGAGGCTTTGGAAATGCTGGTATTTCTTCTGGAAAAGGGCCTTTTCCGGGGTTTCGGGCTGGAACGATCTGCCCTTTCGAAATATTTCCAGGAACTTCGCCATACTGGGCCTCGTTGAGTTATCGTTTCTTAAATTATACCACCCCGGATGCCCTATCAAACCGGGCAACGGCCAGGAACCCGAGAATACGCTTGGTCTGGTTTTGAGAACGGAAGAGCAGGAAAAATCTCAGTCCGGCATTGAGCGAAGGGTATTCTCGAACAGCTCCAGATCCTCCCGCGACCAAAGGCAGAAAATCACCTTTTCGAGGCTGGTTTTGCCGGCATTCAGGAAGTCCGATACCGTCTTCAGCATGATCCCGGCACACCGATCCTTGGGAAAGCCGAAGATTCCGGTACTGATCGCCGGAAAGGCAATGGACTTCAAACCCTTTTCGGCAGCAAGCCGCAGACTGTTGAAGGTGGCGTTCCGGAGCTTGGCGTCGTCGTCTCCCTCGCCGTACATCGGCCCCACAGCATGGATCACGTAGGAAGCCTTCAGCTTGCCGCCTCCCGTCAGGGCCGCTTCTCCCACCCTGATTGGCCCTATCCGGTTGCATTCCTCCTGGATGGTCGGGCCGCCCTTGGTGCGGATCGCACCCGCAACTCCACCGCCAAGCTGGAGCCTCGCGTTAGCGGCATTCACTATGGCGTCGGATGCTTGCTCCGTCAAGTCGCCCTGCATCAGGATTATTTTCTTCCCATTTATGGTCTTTTCCATAATCCTCCTCCTGAGTGAGTGGATGAGACCCTGCGAGATAACCCGGACGAACCGCGCCGCAGCGGCTGAATTCGACTTGGAACCAGCCGAATATTACTTTAAAAAGCTGACGCGATAAAGCGGACTTTATCGCATATACCCTAATACGTGTCTCATAATGTAGCAAACTACCGGCCGGAGGAATGGCCGGTTTACAAAAACGCAATTTTCCGTTATAGAAATTATTTCAGAAAAAATTCATATCCTTAGGGATAAGAGATGACATTTATCGTACAAGACCATTATTTTCAAAAGGCTAAAAAAGACCATTATCTCGCAAGGGCCATTTACAAGCTCGAAGAGATTCAGAAAAAATACAGGATATTACATCCTGGGGACCGAGTCCTCGACCTCGGGGCTTCGCCCGGATCCTGGATTCAGCTCGCAAGCGGAGTTGTCGGGCAAAGAGGTTTGGTGGTCGGCATCGATCTGAAACCGATCGAACATCCGTTTCCGGCTCATGTCAGGACCTATCAGGGTGATATTTTCGACCGGGAGTTCATCGAGGCAAACCTGAAGGAATACGTTCCGTTTAATGTCGTGCTGAGCGACATGGCCCCGTCCACTTCGGGCATCAAGGTTGCTGACAGCGCGCGCTCGGCCCTTCTTTTCGAACGGGCCTTCGAAATCGCCCGGTCCGTGCTGAAACCGGGAGGCACTTTTCTGGCCAAAATCTTTCAGGGAACGGAGTTCCATCAACTGCTCGCAGAGGTTAAAAAGGATTTTCAACAAACCAGGGTCATAAAACCCGATGCATCGAGGAAGCAGAGCAGGGAAATTTATATACTCGCATTGAATTTGAAGCAAAAGTAGCAGGAGGATTTCATGTCAGGTCATTCAAAATGGAGCACCATCCGCCACAAAAAGGGCGCGGCTGATGCGAAGCGCGGCAAGGTGTTCACGAAGCTCATCAAGGAAGTTATGGTAGCGGCCCGGATGGGGGGCGGAAACCCCGAGGCAAATCCGCGGCTCCGGGCCGCAGTTTTGGCTGCAAGGGCCGAGAACATGCCCAAGGACAACATCGAACGGGCAATCAAAAAGGGCACGGGCGAACTCGAAGGCGCCAACTACGAAGAATTCATGTATGAGGGTTACGGTCCGGCCGGGGTCGCCGTCCTCGTGGATATCATGACGGATAACCGCAACAGGGCCGCAAGCGAGATCCGGCACATTTTCAGCCGCAACGGCGGAAACCTTGGTGAAGCCGGCTGCGTCGCCTGGATGTTCAGCAAAAAAGGGAGCATCGTTTTCGACAAGAAAAACGTCCCCGAGGAAGAACTCCTCGAACTGGCCCTGGAAGCGGGCGCCGAGGACGTCAAGGACCAGGAGGATGAGTTCGAAGTGATCACCTCCCCTGAGGACTTTGCGACGGTAAAGGCAGCGTTCGACGAAAAGGGACTCAAGTACGAACTGGCCGAAGTGACCATGTCTCCCCAGACAACCGTTGCAATCGAAGACCCGAAAACCGCGTCTCAGCTGCTCAGGCTCATGGATGCCCTCGACGATTCCGATGACGTGCAAAATGCCTATGCAAACTTCGACATTCCGGACGAACTCATGGAGTCTCTGGAGTGAGCAGTGAACTGTGAACTGACAAAAAACACGGAATAAAAGAAATCAGCGGAGAGGCACGGTAGACCTGTGCCCGCCTTACCGGGTCAAAGGCGGGCAGATTATACCGTGCCCCGACGCGAAAAAATCGAAGAGAGCAGTTCATGATCTTCCAACCAGCACGGATATCGGCACGACTATGATCCGGACTATCGGAGTGGATCCCGGATCGCGATTCACGGGATATGGAATTGTCGAAGGGGACGGCTTCAAGCTCAAGCACATCCACCATGGGACGATAAAGCTCCCGGCATCCCGGTCTTTTCCCGAACGTTTGAAGATGATTTTCGAAGGTCTGAACGCCGCCATTCTGGAATTTAAGCCGGAATGCATGGCGGTCGAGGAAGTCTTCTTTGCAAAAAACGTAAAAAGCGCTCTGAGCCTGGGGCAGGCGCGCGGGGCTGCGCTTCTGGCTGGAACCTGCTGCGGCTTGTCCATCCACGAATACAGCGCGCTTCGGATCAAGCAGTCTGTTGCCGGGTACGGACGAGCGGCAAAGGAACAGGTTGCCGGGATGGTCCAGCGGCTTTTCCGCATCGATGCCGAACTGGAGCCCAATGCCGCCGATGCGCTCGCAATCGCAGTTTGTCACATCAGTACCCAATCTTCCAATACTCGCTGGAAAATTCCGGAAAAATTATGATCGGATTTCTCGAAGGAAAGCTGCGGGCGAAAAGCCCCGATTACGTTATTGTGGATGTGCAGGGGGTCGGGTATTATGTCCAGGTTCCCTTGAGCACTTTTTACGATCTTCCGGAACTCGGGCACCCGGTAAGTTTGAACATCCATACGCATGTGCGCGAGGATGCCATCCTGCTCTACGGTTTCCGGACGAATGCGGAAAAGGAAATGTTCCTGCTCCTTACCGGGGTTAACGGCGTGGGGCCGAAGCTCGCCATCAACATCCTCTCCGGCATCAGCCCGGATGAATTGAGACAGGTGGTGGTTCAGCAGGATCACCTCAGGTTGAAAAACATCCCGGGAGTCGGCAAAAAGATCGCCGAACGGCTCATGCTCGAGTTGCGGGACAAGGTCAAAGGGAAGGAAAAAGAGAAGCCGGAACCCGTTCAGGCCACCGCCGGAGGAGGGAACGCCTTTCCAGATGCTTTCTCAGCACTTGTCAACCTCGGCTATCGTCCGGCGGAAGCCGAAAAAGCGCTCAAGCGTTCGAGGGAAGCCCTTGGCGACAGCCCGTCTCTCGAAAAACTGCTCAAGCACGCCTTGAAGGCGCTTGCATAGACTCCAGTTCGGCTGGAGGAATCAGATCCCTCTTTGGTCATTTTGACCGGACCGGAAGATTCATTTCATGGCAGACCGGGTCATTACACCGCAGCAGGACGAAGAAGACCTTTCAATCGAGAGCAGTCTTCGCCCGCGTTTTCTAAGCGAATATATCGGCCAGGAGAAGGTGAAGGAAAACCTCTCGGTGTTCATCGCGGCCGCAAGGCAGCGCGCGGAACCGCTCGACCACGTTCTTTTCCACGGATTCCCCGGCCTGGGCAAGACTTCGCTTGCCGCCGTCATCAGCAACGAAATGAAGGTAAACCTCCGGAGCACCTCCGGCCCGGTTATCGAACGCCCCGGTGACCTCGCGGCAATTCTGACCAACCTCGAACCGGGGGACGTGCTCTTCATAGATGAAATCCACCGGTTGAACCACGTGGTAGAGGAAATCCTCTACCCGGCCATGGAGGACTTCAAGCTGGACATTATCATCGGCCAGGGTCCTTCGGCGCGGACCATAAAGCTGGACCTTCCGGCTTTTACGCTAATCGGCGCCACCACAAGGGCGGGACTTCTCTCCCCACCCCTTCGCGACCGGTTCGGCGTCTCTCTCAGGCTCGAATTCTATAAAAACGATGAACTCAGGAGCATCATCCAGCGTTCGGCGAAGATTCTCGGGATCTCGATCGAAGAGGAAGGGGCTTTCGAAATAGCCAGAAGGTCGCGAGGAACTCCCAGGATCGCAAACAGGCTCCTTCGCCGCGTCCGGGATTACGCCGAAGTGCGTGCAAACGGCACCGTCTCCCGCCAGGTGGCGGATGCCGCCCTCAAGATGCTGGACGTGGACGAAAGGGGATTTGACGGGATGGACCGGAAAATCCTGAGCACGATTATCGAAAAGTACGACGGCGGCCCCGTCGGAATCGAAACCCTCGCTGCATCGGTATCTGAAGAAAAAGATACCCTCGAAGACGTCTACGAACCCTACCTCATCCAGGAAGGATTCATTAACAAAACCCCGCGCGGCCGTCTCGCCACCCGCTTGGCATACGAACACCTGGGCATACCGTACAACACCTGCAATCGGCAGTTGAGTCTTTATTAACTCAGGGTACTCTGAGAAATGGATATCCTTCAATTATTATGGATTGTCGGTTTCGGAGTCGAAGCTTTCAATTCCGGTTCGAAGTTCGTATTCAGGCGCTCTCCACTCTTTCAGCACAGGTGAAGCTTCATCCCAGCCTTTTCTGCCTGTTACTTTGAGCTCGATAACTTGATCTCCGGAGGACGTCGCCCCATTCGCAAACCGGAATTCACCCCATGGTGAAAAGCTGGAGACACCGAGGTTTGCCACTTTTGAGAAATGGTTCCGGCGGTTATCACGGTTGGGCGACCCATCTCTTGGCAGATATCGGTTTGAGAACAATGGATGAAATTTCGGATACTGAACACAGGTATCAGGCAAATTCACTGAACGATGTGAGAATGCACTCCCAAAGTGCACAAAGATGGGGAATGTGGTAAGTTGAGGGCTGTGATGGTTATTCCCTGACCCTTCTGTTCTCCAATTTATCGAAAATTGAATGAAACTAGGGACCTAAACTAGGCTTTGGCTATGGACTCCGAACGCCAGACTCGTCAGGAACGGATAGATCTCCAATTGGGTCGTGCCGGTTGGGCTCTTGGCAATAGGCATTTGGTCGAGGAGTTCCTGGTCGAGACACCCCCCTTGCTGCATGAACCACTGGGGCGCTACAAATCCAAAAATGAATTCGTTGACTACGCACTATTGGACCGTCTGGGAAGACCGCTCGCTATCGTTGAAGCCAAACGCTCGAGCCGAGATCCCATCGAAGGCGAACGCCAGGCAGCCGATTATGCCGACTCGCTTCGTGCAAGATATGAGACTGACCCTTTTGTTTTCCTGGCCAATGGTGATGAAATCTGGTTTTGGCATCGAAATCTTTATCCCCCCAGGAAGGTCAGCGGCTTTTTCACCGAGGAAGATCTGCTTCGGCTCGCTCACCTCGATAAGTTCGGAAGCCCGCTTATAGGCGTTATGCCGCTTGAGCGCATCATTGATCGCGCCTACCAAATCGAGGCAGTTAAGACCATCGCCGAGCGAATTGAGGCCGGCAAACGCCGCTTTCTGATGGTACTCGCCACCGGCACAGGCAAGACCCGCGTTGCAATTGCATTAGTGGAATTGTTGCAGCGCCACGAGCGTATCCAGCGCGTCCTTTTCCTCGCGGATCGTCGCGAACTTGTAAAACAGGCACTCGGCGCTTTTAAGGAACATCTGCCTGGCTCTCCTCGTTCATGGATCGAGCATGGGACTATAGACAAAGACGCCCGGATTCACCTCGCCACCTATCCCGGAATGATGTCTCTCTACCAGCGGCTCTCTCCCGGTTACTACGATTTGATTATCGCGGATGAAAGCCATCGCTCAATTTACGAGAAACAGAGTTACGGGGGCATTTTCGATCACTTCGATTCCCTGCTGCTCGGGCTTACAGCTACCCCGACCGACTTTCTTGACCATAATACATATGAGCTTTTCGAATGCCCGGATGATAGTCCAACTTTTTATTACGGCTATGATGAGGCAGTAAGAGACAAGTACCTTGTACCTTATCGCCCGGTACACGTCGCCCGCACGGTCTTCCAGATAGAGGGATTGAAGCCCGGCCAACTGCCTGCGGAAGTAAATAGGCAGATTCAAGAGCAGGGTGTCGATCCCGATCAGTTCAGTTTCGAAGGATCGGATCTGGAGCGAAAAGTCACGAACACCGGGACCAATGATTCCATTGTCCGGGAATTCATGGACAACGCCATCAAAGATGCCGTTGGAACTCTCCCCGCCAAGACAATCATTTTTGCCGTTTCTCACAGACATGCTTTGGAACTCTACAAGAGTTTCAACCGGCTCTATCCCGACCTCCAACGGAAAGGGCTTGCAAAGGTTATTGACAGCCAGATGGAGCGAGCCGAGAAAACCCTGGATGACTTTAAAAACAAGGATTTTCCCAGAGCAGCCATTTCAGTTGATATGCTTGATACCGGCATCGATGTGCCTCCCATCCGCAACTTGGTTTTTGCAAAGCCGGTATTCAGCAAAGTAAAATTTTGGCAGATGCTTGGCCGGGGCACTCGCACCTGGACCGATCCGCTAAGCGGCCAGATAAAAGCCGACTTTCTGGTAATCGATCACTGGGATAATTTCGACTACTTCCAGGTTAATAAAGACGGACGGGCAGGCTCGGTATCTGAGCCTCTACCTTCACGGCTCTTTCGTCTCCGGTTGGAAAAACTCCAAATTCTCATCGGCCATGCCGATTCTCTTTCCGAGGAACATACGGTTAGGCAACTTCGCGGCCTGCTTGACACTCTGCCTTTGGAGAACATCAATGTCGCCCCGCATTCCGAAGAAATCAGGCTTCTCTCCAGCACTGATGAAGAATGGCGTATTCTAAATGAGCAAAAAGTCACTCGTCTTTCACATACTATCGCTCCACTGCTTCGCTTCTGTTCGGCCGGTTCCTATCCGGAACTCCAATTTGAGACTCAAACCGAGCAATTAGCTCTTGCCCACCTCAAAGCGGATGACACTGAGGTTAGCAAACTGCGCGAGAGAATAACTGAACACCTTTCACTTCTTCCGACAAATATCCCGGAGGTTCGTCCGCATCTTGACGCCCTTGCTGCTGCCCGGACCGATGCTTTCTGGAGAAACTTAACGTGCCCCCAGATTATGCGTCTGCAGGAGACATTCGCGCCTCTTATGCGCTTCAGGAATCGCCGTCCCGCCGGCACATTCGTTCGGCTCTCCTTGCCTGATCGGATCCAGCGGCGGCATTGGATTGTTTTCGGCGCGTCAGGAGAGGGGGCATTTGCTGAAACCTACCGTGCCCAGGTTGAGGCACTCATAAGGGATCTTTCCGCCGACAATCCCTCATTACAGCGACTCCAGCGAGGCGAAGAACTCTCATCGGACGATATAGATTCCATCGCGGCTGCGCTGAATGGTCCGGATCTATTCGTGACCGAGGAACGCTTGCGAGAAGCTTACCAACAGCCGAAATCCAATTTAGCTGATTTTCTCCGACATATTCTCAATGTTGCCAGATTACCCTCTCGAGAGGAATCGATCTCCAAGGCATTTGACGAGTGGGTTCGGCAGCATCCCCAATTGACAGCCACACAGTTGATGTTCGTACGGACCCTTCGTAAGGCCGTGATGCAGAAAGCTGAGATCACTTCCCTGGAAGCCCTGAGGAAGCCACCGTTTTCTTCTATTGGCGACCCCGAAAGGCTTTTCAAACAATCGGAGCTATCCGAGCTCTTTGAACTAGTCACCGCTATTGCCGCATAAGGAATTTTCATGCTCTCACCACAGCTTCGTCGTAAAGTTCATGATCTATGGTCACTCTTCTGGTCATCCGGTTTGTCAAACCCTCTCGTAGCCATCGAGCAGATTACTTATCTGCTGTTTATTCGGCAGTTGGAGGCACTCGATCGCGAACGTGTAGGCAAGGGTAAAATCTCCATTTACAAAAAGCGCCCGAACGATCCGAAGAACGCCGACTATGAGAAATGCCGTTGGTCCTATATTCATGCAAATCCTTCATTCCCACTGCTAAACGATCTCGTTTTCCCATGGCTTCGCAGCCTGGAGGACCGCATAGGCCCGGGGCAAAACGGCAATACTACTCTAGGCCGCATTTCGGGCCGGCTCAGTGATGCTTATTTCATCCTGGACGTTAACAAAACCGAGACTCTCAAACGATCCGTCAGCCTCATAGACGATCTTTTTCGCCAGTTGGATACCCGTTCTGTTAACTCCGATATTATGGGCGATATTTTCGAGTATCTGCTTGAAGAAGTGAAGGAATCCGGCAAAAATGGTCAGTTTCGCACACCACGGCACGTCATCCGTTTAATGGTGCAGTTGCTCAACCCAGAGCTGGGAAAGACTGTCCTGGATCCGGCATGCGGTTCCGGGGGCTTTTTGCTCAATACCTTTCTGCAATGGAAGGCAGATAATACAGACCCCGACGTACTTCGCCTCGAATGGGACGGGACCCCCCACGGTGTCCTCCCGGTCTGGCCTGAAGGCAAGCAACATAATTTCAGCGATCTTTTTCGCGGCTACGATAATGATCGTACTATGGTTCGTATTGCCTGGATGAACCTCATCCTGCACGATCTGGAAACTCCCGAGGTCCACCAGCTCGATTCTCTTAGCAAGCGTCTGCAGGATCAAGAGAGTGGTACTTACGATTACATTCTTGCCAATCCGCCCTTTACCGGCAGCGTAGATGAAGGTGACCTCAGCGAAAACCGCACGCGCTTCCCACGTACCGGTAGAGGTGCAGTGCCGCTGACCACCAAGAGCGAACTGCTCTTCGTCTCGCTCATGCTCGACCTGCTCAAGATCGGCGGGCGTGCCGCCGTTATCGTACCGGATGGCGTATTATTCGGCTCCACCAGGGCGCACAGGGAACTGCGCAGGCAGTTGCTTTTCGAGAATACTCTGGAAGCGGTTGTATCCCTTCCTGCCAACATATTCCAACCATACTCCGGTGTGAAAACATCCATCCTGATTTTTCAGAAGGCTGCTGTGACGGTTCCCGCCGGTTCCGAACCGAGAACGCGTGAAGTCTGGTTTTACGAGATTACAGACGAAGCATTCTCGCTCGACCAGAAGCGCAAGGCCCTTTATGGTCAGGATAACGATTTCTGGGATGCATTGGTTAAGTTCCACGCGTGGTGCCGTTATTTGCAGGGAGAAGCTGAAGGCAAAAACGGTCAGTCTCTCAGTGATCTTCGCTCCTTAGCGATCTCGACGGCTTATCATCAGCCCGAATATTGGGAAGAACGCTGGTGCAGCGTAGATGAAGATTTTCTGAAAATCTTCCCGAAAAAATCCGGCGACAAAGGTCATACGTACCCGATACATGAGCTGTGGCCGCAAGATTTTCCTTTTGATCCCGCAGACCCTCGCGATGCACGGCAGTATGATGAGACGGTTCTCTCCCGTGTCCGTCCGCAGTTTGAGAAGGTAAGTAGAGAACTCGTGGAACAGACTATCAAACACTTCTATGGCACATCTCTAAAACCTGATGTGGAAAGAGCTCTGGCTGCCGCCGAGAAGAATTTGAAGAACGTGGACAAACTATTACATAAGAAAGTCCGCGAATGCGGTCTGCTGGACCACGAATTCGATCAGTTCGGACAGAACGCGCTCAAGAGCATGCTCAAAGAAATGTTGGCCAAATTGAAAGAGTGGGCCGCCGCAACCCCGATTCCGGTCAAAAAGCCGAAGGTTGCACCTGCCGAACCGGATGCGGCCAAAGCCGTCAAAACGCTGGTGCCGTTACTCTACGAGTTTGCCAAACTGGATGGCTACAACGTGTGGCGTCGCAGCCGTGAACTGAAGCCTCGGACCGGAAAGCTCACCACTTCAGACGATGGGGATCAAAAACGGGAGCCGACGATTCTCAGTTGGATTGTTCCAGTCCGTCAGTGGGCGGAGTTGAATAGTTGGGGCACAAACCCAGAGACCGGCGAAATAGTTGACCATCCCACACATGAAAATGGTGTTCCCGATCCTGCTTATCTCGCTTGGCTGCGCGATATCTTGAAGGTTTTCGATGATGACGGTACGGTGCGGAAAGATTTCCTCGACCGCCTCGATCCGGATTGTCTTGAATCACTCGATTTTAATCTCTCTGCTGGGCGCCACAAACCTTTCGTATTCGACGCTGGCCAGCATCGCCCGCCCGCTGAATTAATTGGCGAGCTTCAGGCCGTCTATGTTGAAGTGCAGAAACGGCTCGCAAAACTGCTAGTGATGGTTGAGGGGCAGCAAAATGATTAGGAGCTGGCAAAAAGCTGGTTGGCCATTAGTCCGTATCCGTGATATTGGGCATCTGCATGGAGGAGGAACCCCCAGCAGAAAACGTCCTGAATTTTTTCAAGGCACCATCCCTTGGATTACAAGTCAGGATGTACCGGCGAGTTACGTAGCTGAGATATCGGCCGCACGCGATTACGTCACGGAAGAAGCTGTCAATGCAAGCGCTGCGCGAGTGGTACCTAGGGGGGCGGTGCTGGTGACGACACGGGTATCTGTAGGTAAAACGGCAGTAGCAGGATGTCCCATCTGTTTCAGTCAGGATGTGACGGCTATTCTCATTCACTCACCTGCCACTGCACTGCCTGCTTACGTTGCTCATTTCCTTCGTTCAAGAAGGGAAGCGCTGCTTCAAAAGAATCAGGGCTCAACAATCGTTGGAATAACCCGTAATTCACTGGCGCTAGAGCAAATCCCCCTCCCGCCGTTGAGCGAGCAGCAGCGAATTGTCGAGATCCTGCAAGAGGCCGAGGAAATCCGTAATCTGCACAGCGAAGCTGAAGCCAAGACTGCCGAACTGGTACCCTCTGCATTCTATAGAATATTTGGAGACACAGAGCACCGTTTCGAAAACGTTCCTTTGCGCTCAATAGTACGCGAATTTCGCTATGGTACTTCACAGTCTTCTGGTGATAGAGGTGCTTTAACGCTTCGAATTCCCAACATCCTCAGCGACAGGATCAGCTTTGATGGAATGGTGAGAGTAGATGAAAAAGCGGACGTGCTGGACCAACTCAAACTGCAAACTGGGGACATGCTCTTTGTTCGCACGAACGGAAACCCAGATTATGTTGGACGTTGCTGTGTCTATGATCGATTGGAAGCAGAACGTGAACTCGATCCAGATGAACCGGTAATTTTTGCCTCTTACCTTATCCGAGCACGTCTAAGAATGGAGTTGGTTCGGCCATGGTTTCTGCACGCCTATCTCAGGAGCCCACTTGGCCGAGGAAGGGTATTAAAGCAGGCACGGACAGCTGCTGGTCAATACAATATCAACACGGCAGGTCTCGGAGCTATTCGAGTTCCGGTTCCGCCACTTAATCTCCAAGATCTGTTTCTGTTGGAATTAGTTGAGGCCCAACAAGTCTCCGAAATAGCACGTAGGATGGAGAGACATACGAAAGCCCTAATTGATTCGCTTTCTGCCCATGCCTTCTCGGGCCAACTTACAGCCGAATGGCGCGAATCAATTAGGGATACTCTAACCTCCGAAGCCCGAGAACGTGACGCTGCCCTCAAGACAGCGGGAGCAACCATTTCCCATCTCCGCCGCGAAATTCAGGGGATGGAAGCCGCCTTGGATCGTACAGATGGAATTTATTCTGAACTAAACCGGGAGCAGCGGGCACTCTTGCGCGATATCGAGCGAATGGTGGGTGGTGTCAGGTACAGGCAGTATTTTACAGCGGAAGAATTAGGAAGATCTGTGCAAGGTCCATTGCGCAGTCACCCTCAAAAAATAGAACTCCACCTGACAGTACTGGCTGCCAGGGGAATCATTATACCAGTCAGCCTTCCTCGCAATGACGTTACCGGTCCCGCGTTTGCGGGCTGCTACCGTCTGCCTGTCAGTAACAGCGGAGCAGCCCGGGAGGACACCGAATCCGAGCCGGTTGAAGATGACGAAATTCGAGCCATGATGATGGCCGTGCAGCGCAGACTGGCAACACGCGGAACCCGAGAATAATCACATGAGAATTCGCTACATCTACCTTCCCGATTATGGCCCTCTGAAGGAAGTTGCTGTCGTTTTTGGACAGAACGAACATATAATTGATCGTAAAGGGGCCATCAACTTTGTTGTTGGGCTTAATGGTTCCGGAAAATCCAGCCTGCTGAGGGCCATTTACGACATCTTTCACAGCCTTTCCAGAGAAGAGTTGCCTAAATTTCCCGTGACTATTGCCTATGACATTGAGAAGGGGCCGGAATACTGTACGACTGTTTTCCATCGGCCAAGAGGCCCGGCATCTGAGTGTTTTTTGGTGCCCACCCCGCATTGCCTCGCTTTTTCTGCTGCTGATGATTGGCAGGAATGGATAGAGACCAAGGCTGTAATCTCTTGGCGGGAGTGGCCTAATCATGTGGCCGGCGACCAAATAAAGGGCAGCGGAGACTTGCGAAACTGGCTGCCGACCCGGGTAATGGCATATACTTCAGGCGCGCTCGATCTTTGGCAATCCATGATGTACCCGGTCTTGTCCGATGATGAACTCGTGGGTTTCCCCGAAGCCAATCAAGAGAGGCCCTATGGGTGGACGGCGGAACGCGAATATGCTGACACTCGGACATTTAATATTCAAAGTCTACAGCGAAATAGCGATTTTGAAGTAAGTCCGTTCAATGACCGTTGTTTTCTGGTGTCGTCAGAGGATATTCATCTAGCGGCCATTTCATTAGGCATCTGGAAAGGCGCTCTGGATTTTGAGGAAAATCCTGAAGATTCGCACAAGGAGGCTCTACGCCGAAGGTGCCTTGGCCAAATAGAATCCAGATCTGGTCATACGGGGGATGATGTCGTTAGGCGGCTTTTAAATGAGGTGGATTGGCTCTGGCCAACGCATGTCAGCTTTCTCTTCTCCAGTGATGCAGACGTTCCACGCTATGCTGCAGACCCCGTCAGATGTTTCTGGCTGCATGCTCTGGCTGATACGGTTATTCGCCATCCGCTCGATGAAAGCCTTTCTGTCGTGGCTTTAGGATCGCGATCTCCCGTAAGCCCCGAAGATCTGGTGGGCAACGAATCTCTGGAACCGATTCTAAAACTCGGTGGGGAATCAATGCGGAACGCGCGGTGTGGAGCCGAAGCTTTACGTCGGCTTTTCGCCGGCGAACAGAATGCGGAGGAAAGCCTATGGAGCATCTTCCAAGCTCTGAGTTTATGGCGAGCATCGGGGTTACTCAGGAAAGCGCAACTCACCTTAAAACGTATCTGTAAAGTACGCATAGATGACCAGCTTGATGACTGCATCATCAGTTACTCGAGCTTGAGCGATGGAGAGCAGATGCTGCTTGGCCGAATGGCTTTATTGCTCCTGTTGCGAGGTCAGAACAACAGTCTTGTGCTGCTCGATGAACCGGAGACGCATTTCAATGATTCCTGGAAGCGCCGGATCATCGACATCGTAGACGACAGCATTCTCAAGAACACCGCGGCCCATGTAATCGTATCCACGCACACGAGCTTAACACTGACCGATGTTTTTTCCTGCGAGATCACCTGTCTTTCCAAGGAAGAGGGCGGCACAACTGCGCGACAGGTAGCATATCCCACATTCGGCGCTGACCCTGGACGTATCCTGCTCAATGTATTCGGCGCCCCCGATATCATAGGTGAACGTGCCGCGGAATTCCTGCGCAGCAAGCTGGACCCCGCGACGTGGCCTTCTGAAGATCGCGAGAAACTTCGTACGCTAATTGATGAGATAGGAAGTGGCTGGCCACGCGCCAAGCTCATGGAAATACTTGACGAACTAGAGAATTCCGATGCTTCATCCGATTCCTGATTCTACAGAAAGAACGCGTTTGCTGGAAGTTGTCGAAATGCAGCGTGTATTGATTGGAGCACTCTGCCATCTCGCTGAGCGCTCTACAGTTGATAGATCCTGGCTGGAGACTATATGGCCTGCAATACCAGTCGACTGGATCAGGAGGTTCTGGACAAATGATAAAGGCAGTCGAGCAAAATGGATACTGCTAATCGCCGCCGCCACCCCAATGGACAAGCGAGAAATCCTCGGATTAGTAGCGGAACAGCTTCGTTTCGATGAACTATACAAGACCCCACCCACCGTTCGGCTCACCCAGCACAACTGGGGGCAGCCGGTATTTGCCGCAGTGAACAATCTACTAAAATCGTTTTACGCGCCGCTATTCTACAAACATGAAGGTTTCCAGAATTCAACCGGGAAGGCATTTCACAAAGAGCATTTCATATCCGGGTTCAGTCCGCGTGTCCGTATCTGCCCTTATACCGATTTTCCCATGCAGGATACAAAGCTTGATCACTTCCTGCCTAAGGACCAATTTCCAATGTTATCCTGCCACCCGGACAATTTGATCCCGTGCAGC
The DNA here is from genome assembly GCA_023416335.1 of Pseudomonadota bacterium. The sequence goes on from JAEZHY010000081.1 coordinate 18,489, forward strand.
TCAGATGCAAACAGTGGCAGTCATAAAGGCACTAAAATCCCTCTCGATCCTCATCGACACGACCAAGCTGGAAATTGGTTTCACCCCAGGTTGCGAAGCGCAGTCGACACATTCCGCCTGGAATTCCCAGCAAGCACGGCTCCACAACCAGTGGTGAGTTTTGTTGCTATATCTGCTCAGGACCAGACTCGATTGAATAACATGGTGCAAATGTTCGGGCTCAGTGATCTATGGGGGAGCTACCTTGATGATGAAGTTCAGAGCGTAGCCAATGATGTAAATGGTTGGCTGCAGTATGATGGCCAAGAACCATCACAAGCGAATGTGAAAAAGTACGTCTTGCGTCGCGCCCATCAGGAGAAAAATCGCATCGGACGGGACGGTTTGGCGACAGTAAAGTCATTTTATTACGAACACATCGCCAGTACTCCAGTTCTTCTAGATCAGATAATTCGCGTCTGCTCACACGGAGCATAACTTTAAACCTGAATTGCTCCGTATCAACATCATTGGTTTTTCCTGCTCACCTTGATGCGGAGCTGGTGCGTTGTCGGAAGCGGCTCGCTTCTGCTGGCGCGCATCACAGTGTATTGCCAGCCGGGATCAGGAGTTGCCTTTGAGGCAACGCCCATGGGCTTTTTTCGCGCAAGCTTGCCATAGCATCCTCCATTGTTTTTCAACAGGAGTTTAACATGGCAAATGCATCAATACTGATGGATTGGGATTTATTTGCAGATAAATCAAAATACCGGATAAAAATTCGCACTGTCTCCAACTGAGCCGGGAATTATCGAGAGATATCCACAGATATACCTCCCCCTAATCCGCGGGCTTGATCCAGACTGCCAGGAGGAAGGCCCCAGTATTCAGTCCCCGGGATTCTCCGTCTTTTTCAATTCCCCTTGCCCGCCCGGGATCTTCATTCTTTTCGAAGTGGATAGCCGTCCTTGTAATCGCCGGGAAAGGTGCGAGCGCAGCCATTTCGGCCGGGGACCTGAAATATGCGTGTTGGAAGATGGCATGCCCTTCTTTTGCAGCCGCCTTTCTCCGGGTCGCCCAGGGGCTCAGGCTGTTGAGGCTTGCAACCACTACCAGGCCGCCCGGCCGGGTAACTCGGAAAAGTTCGGCAACGCCGCCGCGGGCATCTTCGAGAAATTCGATCGCGGTCACGGACACGGTCTTGTCAAACGACCCCTCGGGAAAAGGAAGACTGCGCATGTCTCCCTGGACGCAACGAAAGGCCTGACCGGCAAATTTCGTCCCGGCCCGCCGCAGCATGGGAAAGGAGAGTTCGAGCCCGGTGACCAGCGCACCAGCCGCCAGCAGGTCCCGGGTGAAAATACCCGTTCCGCATCCGACGTCCAGGATCCGTTC
>JAEZHY010000088.1 GCA_023416335.1 Pseudomonadota bacterium
CGCCCAGGACATCATCCTGCGTGCAAAAGAAATGGGGTACAGCGTCGTTGCCAGTTCGGCACGAATGGATGATATCGACGATGAGCGGCGCTCGGTTCACGACCTCCTGGACAGAGGAGTTGACGGGTTGGTCATATGCTCGGCTCTGCGCAACGACCCCGTGATCACCGACCTGATCAACTACGACGTGCCCTTCGTTCTTGCTCTCCGCAGGGTGGACAGACGCCCCGGGGAGACCTCACCGGACTTCGTAGTGGTGGACAACCACATGGGTGCATTCCAACTGACCGAGCACCTGATCCGGATGGGGCACCGGAAGATCGCTCTTTTCACCGGAGACTTAAGGGCCTCTACAGGCTATCACAGGCTGGAGGGCGCAAAGGCCGCGTTGAAGCTCTACGGGTTCTCCCCGGACCAGAGTATTGTTCTGAACGGGGATTTCCAGCGGCCGACCGGGTTCCGGCTGGCTCTGAAGCTTCTGGAGGGGAAGGAATTGCCCACGGCAATTTTCGCGCACAATGATCACATGGCCATCGGAGCCATTGAATGTTTCGTAAAAGAAGGAATGAAAGTTCCCGACGATATTGGAGTGATTGGATTTGACGACATAGAAATGGCCGGACTTCCAGGGATCGATCTCACCACTGTTTCCCAGACTAAATGCTCGATGGGCCAGACCGCCGTTGATATTCTGCTCGAAAAAATTGAGAAGAAATCCGAGCGGATCACCAAGCAGTTCCTGTTAAATCCAATTCTCGTGATCCGGAAATCCTGCGGCTTCGATATGCGAGGGCGAAGTTACATTATCGATCGCAGGATAGTGAATCCGTAGCAGCAAATACATTGAGCAATGAGTGGGGGAATTATTCCCCCGAGCAACCCAAAGTTCGGCTGCATGCGCAAGCATTGGACCCAGCCTTCGGGGCTTGGCGACTGCGAAGCCTGCGCTGGAGTTGCCGCCTCAGAACCGGTTCAGCCGAATAGCTGCAATGGCGGTAATGGGAGGCGCAGTTTCCACGCCCTGATCTCAGGCGTTGTCTTGAGCGCGAAACGCGTAAGAAACGCTCAAGCGGGACTTCTGCTTCTATGCTGGATTGTCTTTCCTTAAACACTAATCGTCGGGAGGTTGTTTATGTCGGGAAAGTGCAGGGCCTTGTCAGTCGTGTTGCCTTTGGTTCTGACCGTTGGACTTCTGGCCGGATCGAGCGGAGCGGAAGCAGCGAAAGTAACCGAAGTAAAAATTGGTAACATTCTGCCGCTCTCCGGGTCCGTTGCCCCGGTTGGGAAAATCAGCCAACAGTCCAGGGATATGGCGGTCGAAGAGATCAATGCCGCGGGAGGCATAAAGTCTCTGGGTGGTGCCAAAATCAAAATGATATATGCCGACAGCAAGGGCGATCCGGCTACCGGTGTTGCGGAAGCGGAGCGCCTGATCACGCTGGAAAGGGTTGCCCTGGTCACCGGGGCTTATCAGAGCGGCGTAGCGCTGCCCTCCACCGAAGTCGCCGAGCGCTACCAGGTACCCTATTATTGCCCGGTTCCCTCGGAAGACATCATAACCGAACGCGGGTTCAAGTACGTTTTCCGGCAGGCCGAGAAGACAACCTGGCGTAACCGCGATCAGGTCAAGTTCATCATGGAAATGTCGAAAAAGTTCAACACCCCGGTCAAAACCGTTGCCCTTATTTATGAAAACACGGCCTGGGGCCAGGGAGCGGTAAAGGGCTGGGAAAAGTACCTGGGAGAAGTCGGACTCACAATCGCGCTGAAAGAACCGTACCCCACCAACTCCTCCGACCTTACGCCCGTTGTTTTGAAGGTCAAGCAACTGCAGCCGGACATCGTCATGATGGTCTCCTATGTTTCCGACGCGGCGCTTCTGACCAACACCTTTGCCGAGCACAAGGTGAAACCGCTCGCTTTCATCGGCACCAGCGGCGGATTTGCGGATCCGGTCTACTTCAAGACAACCGGGGACAAGTGTGAAAACTTCTTCGACATCTCGACCTGGGAGCCTGACGCAAATCGCCCGTTCAGCGCCGAAGTGAACAAGAAGTTCACGGAAAAATACGGCTATCCCATGAATGCCGAAGCAGTGAAGGCATACACAGCCGTGTACATCATCAAAGACGCGCTCGAAAGGGCCGGCTCGGTGGAGCCGAAAGCCATCCGCGACGCCCTGGCCGCAACGAAGCTGACCGAGGGCGTCACCCAGATGTATGCCTCCGAAATATCTTTCCAGGACGGACAAATGATCAATTCCCCGCTGATCATTTCCCAGTTCCGCAAAGTGAACGGGAAAATGGAGCGGGTGACCGTATGGCCGGAAAAGGACGCGCGCCCCGGCTTCACCCCGGTATGGCCTTTTCCCGGCTGGGATAAATAGGCAGAGCTTTTGGGGGACGGTCGTCATCGGGCTGTCCCCGTTTCCTGATTTATTGGAGTGTTTTGGATGGGCTTATTTTCCTCGGTGATCAATGGAATATTGATGGGAGGGATTTACTCGCTGCTGGCCCTCGGGTTGACTCTCATTTTCGGCATCATGAAAATCATCAATTTCGCTCACGGCTGCCTGCTGATGTTGGGAATGATAACGACCTACTGGATTTGGAGGGCATTGGGGATAGACCCCTACCTGCTGATTATACTGGTATTTCCGATTATGTTCGGCGTCGGCTACGTGACCCAGCGCTATGTCATCAGGCCTGTGCTGGTTGCCGAAAAGGATGTCAGGGAACCGATCAGCGCCCTGCTGTTGACCGCCGGGCTTGCCGTAGCGCTCGAAAATTTCGTGTTGATGGTTTTCGGCGCCGATTACCTGATGGCAAAAACATCCTACTCGGGCCAGACATTCAACCTGTTCGGGATTTTGGTCAGCGTTTCCAGAACGTACGCATTCATAGCCACTCTCCTGATTACATTCCTCTTTTTCCGATTCTTGACCAAGACCGAACTGGGGCGCGCCATGAGGGCCACCGGACAGGACCGCGGCGCGGCGCTGCTCATGGGCATCGATGTGACCAAGGTATACAGCATCGCGTTCGGCATCGGGACGGCTCTTTCCGGAGTAGCCGGGCTGGCGCTGCTTCCCTTTTATTATGCTCACCCGTCGGTGGGGCAGGTGTTCATGACCAAGGCATTCATCATCGTAGTCCTTGGCGGGCTGGGGAGCGTCCCCGGCGCCCTGGTGGGAGGATTGATCATCGGGTTGATGGAATCTGTCGCCGCCCAGTACATGACGGCGACGTGGACGGCAATCCTCGTTTACTTTGCCTTTCTCGGGGTGCTTCTGTTCAAACCTTCGGGCCTGTTCGGCTCCAAGTATGAATGGTAGGAGGTGATCTCAGTGCTGTCTCAATTCAAATCGGCCCGCTTCTATCTTCCCGCGGCGGTCCTTCTCCTTTTCCTGGCCCTGCCGCTGGGGGTGGACAGCCCCTATTACCTGCACATGATGGCGATTGTTCTGTTCTGGGCCTATCTGGCGTGCGCATGGAACATAGTAGGGGGATTTGCCGGCCAGTTGTCGCTCGGTCACGGTGTTTACCTTGCCACGGGCGCCTATGTTTCCTCCCTTCTGTTCAAGTACCTGATGATCTCCCCCTGGCTGGGCATGATTATCGCCGGCCTCGTCGCTTCCGTGCTCGGCATAATCGTTGGATACCCCACCCTCCGGTTGAAGGGGGCCTACTATGCATTGGCCACGGTGGGCTTTGCTGAAGGATTCAAGGTCCTGCTGATCAACACAACGGACATTGGGTCCTGGCATACGGGAGGAGCCGAGGGATTCCTCGTGCCGCTCATGGGGGTATCGCCGCTCTACATGCAGTTCCTGTCCAAGGTGCCCTATTACTACATTGCGCTTGGGCTCCTGCTGCTGATCCTGGGCGTCACCTGGTGGATAGACCGGTCGAGGCTGGGATACTACCTGACCGCGCTGCGGGAAGACGAAGATGCCGCGAGGGCCCTGGGCATAAATACCAGCCGGGCCAAGCTTACGGCCGCTGTTATCAGCTCGTTTTTCACCGGGGTCGGGGGTGTGTTCTACGCACAGTTGATACGCTACCTGGAGCCCAACTCGGTTGCCGGCGAAATCATATCCAACCAGATCGTGTTCCTGGCAATAGTGGGCGGGCGCGGCTCCCTGATCGGGCCGGTCCTCGGGGGCTTTTTCCTGACCATCGTCGGGGAGGTCACCCGTACTTTCTTCGGGCAGCTTATGGGACTCCACCTCTTTATATACGGCACTATAGTGGCTCTTTTCGTCATCTTCAAACCCAAGGGGCTGATCGATGATGCCGAGAAACTCTATCATAGAGTGGTCCGCTTTCTCGACCGGGGGAGGGTAACAGGTGTCTGATCGGGCTTTACTCGAACTGAAAAACCTGACCGTGCAGTTCTCCGGTCTGGTTGCTTTGAACCAACTCGATTTCACTCTCCCCGAAGGCGCCATCGTCGGGGTAATCGGTCCCAACGGAGCTGGGAAGACCACAGTGTTCAACCTGATCAGCGGAGTATACCCACCCACTAATGGGGAGGTACATTTCTCCGGGGAGAATATCACCGGTCTCGCTACGCACCAGATCATCGGGAGGGGAATCGGCCGCACATTCCAGGTGGTGAGACCCTTCGTCACCAAGAGCGTTCTCTACAACGTCATGGTGGGCGCCTTTCTGCGAAGCCGCGACAGGCACAAGGTCGAAGCGAAAGCCCTGGAAGTCCTGGAGTTGGTGGGGCTGCATCAAAAGAAGGACATGCCGGCCAAAAACCTCACTATTGTCGACCGGAAGCGGCTCGAAGTGGCTAAAGCCCTGGCCACCGAACCGAAATTGCTGCTGCTCGACGAGGTCCTCGCCGGGCTCAATCCCTCGGAGGTCGATGAAGCGGTGGAACTGATCCGGCACATACATGCCTCGGGAATAAGCATCCTGATTATCGAGCACGTCTTGAAGGCGGCGATGGCCCTTTCCCATCGCATACTCGTGCTGGATTACGGCAAAAAGATAGCGGAAGGGTCCCCGGAGGAAATTACCAGCAACCCGGAAGTCATTAAAGCATATTTGGGTGATAGATATGGCGCTGCTCGGAATTGAAAATATCGGTGTTTACTATGGCGAAATGATGGCTCTTCGGGAGGTTTCCGCAGAGGTGGAAGCCGGGGAGATAGTCAGCGTGGTTGGGGCCAATGGGGCCGGTAAAAGCACCTTGATCAACACGATCTCCGGTATTTTGCGTCCCAGGACCGGCGCGATCCGCTTCAACGGCGAAGAGATAAGCCGGCTGGAAGCCCACCAGGTGGTCGAGCGTGGAGTGGTCCAGGTCCCCGAGGGGCGGAGGCTTTTTCCCAACATGTCCGTCGAGGAAAACCTCTATATCGGTTCATATCTCCCCGGCAGCCGCGCCCATCGCAAGGAAAACCTGGAGAAGGTTTTCGATCTGCTGCCCCGGTTGGCTGAAAGAAAGAAGCAGGTGGCCAGGAATATGAGCGGAGGCGAGCAGCAGATGCTGGCAATCGGCCGGGCCCTTATGTCGGAGCCGAAGCTGCTCATGTTCGACGAACCCTCGCTGGGGCTTGCCCCCAAGATGGTCGATACAGTGCTGGACCTGATCCGTAACATCGCTTCGCAGGGTGTGACCGTTATCCTGGTTGAGCAGAACATTCAGCACGCGCTCGAGCTGTCGAACCGGGGCTATGTGCTCGAAAACGGCACCGTAAGCCTGACGGGGAAGTCGTCCGACTTGCTGGACAATCCTCATGTGAAGAAGGCCTACCTGGGTCTGTAACAGGGGCAGCAGCAGTAGCGCCATCACAAAAATGCCGGATGAAAGCAGCGTATCCATGAGCAGGCCGACGATCCCCATTTGCGCTGTATATCGAATTATCTGTTCATCGGGTGAATGCCTGATGCGGGTATATGAAAATAGCGGCAAGTGGCTCGCCGAAACCGAGTGCGATTCCGGAGGCAGGTCAAGTGAACCCTTCGAGGGGGAAACCTTTACCGAGGCATACTGGAAAGGGATAAACTGGATCGAAGAGAATGTCGGCGAGTTCGTCGAGGTGGTAGCGGCCCCGGCAATGCAGCGCTGATTCTACTGCTGATCGACATACCGGGTTTTTAGGAGCGCATTTTCTTCGATCATAATAACCTCGTTATCCATACCGGCTCAGGTCCATTGTTTCCGGTCGGGGCGAAAGGGGATACTCCGGATGTTCTCGGGGTTCTCCAAAAGCTCGGAACGTCTGGATCACAGTCTAATCCAGGTGTCAGGCATTATATGAGCCAGGTCCAGATATAATTCCCCGCAATAAACAACATGCATATGCACAGGATGATCTTGATTGCACGAACGGGCATGTATTTCTGGCACCGGGCTCCGAGATAAATTCCAAAAAAGCCGCCTATGCCGAACAGCGCGCCGAGAAACCAATCCGGCGCAACCGCGACACCCGTCTTCAGGGATGCGCCCAGAAAAAGGTAGAATAGAACACCGGCTACTGAAGTGATGAAAGCCCCCATGAGAGACGCCCCGGCAACGGCATGTATGGGCATTCCGAGGATGGCGATGAAGAAAGGCGCAATAATAGCGGCCCCGCCGACTCCGTAGATCCCGCCGACCACTCCGACCACGAAAGTCAGAATAAAAACATAAACCGGCGAGAAGGTATGAGTTTTACCCGCGAAGGTGAACTCGATGCAGGAAAACGAAAATCGGGCCCCGGTCACGCAATTCTGTGCCTTGCTCCCATTCTCCTTTCCGGCAGGAGCCGCTCCATCTCTACTTGTAAAAACATCACGCGCCAGTCTCATCCCGATGTACAGGAGAACTGCTCCTGTAAAGGCTTTGAAGTTCTTCGGATCGGGAAGATACGCAATCCGCACCCATGCGCCGATAAAAACTCCGGGCAATGTGCCGATGATTACCGTCCAGGTGAGCGGCCAGACCATTCGGCCCTCGCGTGTGTATCGGTAAACGCCGCCCGGAATGGCTACCACGTTGAAGAAATGATTGGTGCTGCTGACGGACGGGGTGATGTAGCCCAGGAAACTCATCTGAAAGGGCAGGAGGAGAAATGCGCCCGAAAGGCCCCCCATCGAAGTGAAAAAAGAGATAATGAATGCTGCAAGCGGGGGGATGAGAACACTGGTATCCACGCCTGAGACCGAAAAATGGACGTACATCCAATCCATGCTGCTTTTCCTCAATGGCAAACTGGAGCAATATTTCCGCAATCAGAGTACAGAAAGACAAAAACATTCCAACCTGAAAGTCACAAAAATAACCAAAAAAACAATAACCTAGGAGCGCGGGGCGGGTGAAGCCCATCGCCCTCACAGACAGTCAATTATACAGATTGAATTGCAAAATGATTCGGAAATTGTAATGATTTCTTGCACTCTGATTCTCAGCCCTAAGGGGGAGATGTCTTGATTTTCTACGAACCAGTCACCGGAACCTTTCTGATCTGCTGAACGTTCAGGTTGACAACATCGAAGTCGCTTTCGACCTCCGCCAGGAGCAGGTAGCCGTGGCTCATGTCCAGGTCCTGGCAAAAGCGTCTGAATGCGTTCGGGAAAAAGACCGTCTCAAAGATTCCGGATTTGTCCTCGAAGGTGAAAAATTCCATTTCTTCGCCTTCGTGGGTAAGGACCTCTTTCCGGGTAACCGGCCAGCCCTTCACCCAGATCTTCTTTCCGATGTGAGCCCCGAACTCGGAAGAAGGAACGATGTTTTGCCGGAACGATTTGAAAAAAGGCTCAGCCATATCCAGGGGATGAACCGAAAGGCAAAATCCCAGGGTCTCCCATTCGTGAGCCCATTTTTGCCGGTCTGAAAAATCGGGAAGGGGCGGGACGGCAATCGGAGCGGGCTTCTTAAAAGCGCTCATCTGCATCCGGCTGCTTCCGTTTTTTGGGGAGACTTTGTTCAGCCGCGCTTCCGCCAGCCACAGCGTCTGAGGGCGATTCAGGGCGCCCGAGATGGAATCGAGTGCCCCGCTTTTGACCAGAACGGCGGCATCGGATGGATGGACGGGGATGCGGCGAAGAAAATCTTCAAGCGAGAGGAAGGGGCCGTTTTTGTTTCTACTCGCAAGGATAGCCTCAATGGTGCTCCTTCTTATGCCCTGAAGCTGCTGGAAGCCGATCCGGATCGTTTTGCCGCGGCCGGTATAGGCGAGGCGGCTTTCGTTTATGTCCGGGCCGTCTACTGTAAGCCCCATGCGGCGGGCTTCCGAGATGTACGCGAAGGTGCTGTAGTAGCCGCCCCCGTTGGAGATGACGGCGGCCATGAACTCAGCCGGATGATGGACTTTCAGGTAGGCCGACTTGAAGCTTACCAGGGCGTACGAGGCCGAATGCGGCTTGCAGAAGGAGTAGCCGGCAAAGGATATGAACATCTCCCAGACACTTTCCACGACATCGTGGGCGATGCCGTTTCGGGCGCACCCTTCGTAGAATCGCTCCCGGTATTCCGAAAGCTGTTCGCGGCTCTTTTTGCTGATCACCTTTCGCAGCCTGTCCGCCTCGCCCCATGAGAATCCGGCAAGGGCCATCGCCGCCTGCACGACATCTTCCTGGTAGACAAGGATTCCATAGCTTTCGGAAAGAAGGTGTTCGAGGCTCGGATGCAGCGGCTCGAAGGGTTCCCCGTGAAGCCGCTTTAGATATTCGTTTATGAAACGGTTTGCAGCCGGACGGATTATGGAGGAATGAATGACCAGGTGCTCGAAATCTCCGGTGCCCGATTTTTCCTGCAAAAGGCGCATTGAGGGCGATTCCACGTAGAAAACGCCCATGGTCTTTCCTCTGCGCAGCAATTCCTGGGTCCCGGGGTCATCCACCGGGTTGAAGGTCGGATAATCGAGGCTTCCTCCCCTGTTTTCACGCACTGCTGCAATTGTATCCCGGATCACGGCAAGGGACCGGTTGCCGAGAAGATCGATTTTTACCAGCCCGGCCTTTTCGGCCTGGTCCTTTTCCCACTGGATAATCCGTGCGCCTTTTGCGCTGATCTGGACCGGAACGTATCGCGATACGCGATCCGGGACCAGCACGACCCCGCCGCAGTGCGTTCCGATATTTCTGGGGAGCGAATCGAGGCTCGATGCAAGATCGATTATTTCCCGCCAGGGATCGGCCAGCGGGAAATTGCGGAACTTGGGATAGGTCCTGATTTGCTCCCACAGGTTTCCGGGATGAGCCCAGAAGTTCATCCGGCGGGTTACCTCCTTTATCTCGGATGCCGGAATACCGTACACCTTTGCCGCTTCCCGGATAGAGCCCCGCGCCTGGAACCCCACGTGGTTGCTGACAATAGCCAGCCGCTCGCTTCCGTAATGGCCGATGATTTCTTCAAAGAGAGCGTCCCGCTCGTCCCACGGAAAATCGACGTCGATATCCGGAAGGTCCTTTCGCTCGGGATTGAGGAACCGGCTGAAAACGAGGTCGTGACGGATGGGGTCTACGTGGGTTATCCCCAAAAGATAGCTCACAAGGCTTGCCGCCCCGCTCCCCCTTCCGCAGTGTATGGGACGGCGGCGGACGATATCCGCGACTACGAGGAAGTAATCGACGAATCCCTTGGCCCGGATGAGGTCGAGTTCTTCAAAGAGGCGCTTTTCGATTGCCGGGGAAGTCTTTCCGTAGCGCCAGGAAATTCCTTTTCGACATTCGGAAAGAAGCAGGGCGAAGTGGTCTTCCCTTCGGTCGAGGTAATGCGGGAAAACGGTCTTAAAGTGGTCCCAGGCGGTGTGGCAACTGCTTGCGATTTTTACCGTGTTCGCGAGCGCCTCGGGGCTGTTTGGAAAAAGGGCGGCCATTTCGCGTGCGGATTTCAGCCATCGGCCGGGGGATGCGACCTCCGCGGGAGGTATGGTGCTGAGGGTCTTATTTTGGTCTATTGCGCGCACGAGACGATGCAAAGGGTAGTCATCGGGGCGTGCGAAATGGACCGCGTTCGTTGCCGCGGGCGGGATGCCAAGAACGTTTGCCGCCCGAAGGAGCTTTCTATCCGACGGCCCCGGCACGATTTCGAGAAAGCATTCGATCCGGTCCTGAAGACCCTTTACCAGCTCGGGATCGCTGCTCAAAAGGACTATATCGGAGCTTCGCTCCGGAAGATTTCGAGCGAGCACGAAATCCTCTTCCAGGTGGCGGCGGGTGATAAGTTCCGAGAGGATTTCATAGCCGTACGGACTTTTTGCGAGAAGTACCGCGGACGAGTCCGCCGTTTTTACCTCCGCTCCGACTATCGGTTCTATCCCACTTTCCCGTGCCGCCTCCAGGAAATTTATCAGCCCATAAAAGCCGTTCGTGTCGGTTAGCGCCAGGTGGGTGAAACCGGCTTTTTTGGCCTCCCTGCAAAGGGCCTTGGGTGAGCTGACGCCCTGCATCATGGAGTAGTACGAGTGGGCGTGCAGGTGGCAAAAACCCGGTTCCATCAGGGTCGGCTCCTTTTCAATTCCATGATTTTGCCCCAGGAGATGATTTCCCTTCCGAATTTCATGCGGATGGAATCCAGGGCTTTTTGAAGCCCGCACTCATTTCGGGCAACATCTTTTTCCCATGGGAAAAGGGATAGCTGGCGTGCCGGCATCGAGAGATCGGAAAATTCCAGGATAATCCTGCGAACGGCTATGCGCCGATGAAAAAGTTGGAGAAAAATCGGAAGAACCAGCCGAAAAAGTCCCTGATCGGCCTCAATCGCACTATGAGGAAGTTTTTTTCCACCGGCAGCCGATATACCGTCTGCATAGCGTATTTCCAGCCTCAAATATCCGGGAGAGCGGTTATGGGACCGAAGGCTCCATCCAGCCTCCTCCATTTGCCCGAAAAGGATCGCTTCCAACCGCCCCAAGTCGATTTCATCGCGGTCGAGGGTTTTGACGAACGCGAGTTTTTGTACTTTCTGCAGAGGAAGGACAGGGGAAAAATCGATGCCTTTCGCGGCCTTAAGGAGCCGGTCCGCCGATTTTCCGAAGACTTCCGCCAGCATGGGGAAAGAAAAAGAAGCGATTTGCCCGATTGTCCGGATGTTGAATCCGGCAAGCCTGGATGCGGTAACCTCGCCCACGCCGGGGAGAAGCGTCATGGGAAGAGGCGCTAGAAAAGATTTTTCGTTTCCCGGAAAAATAAAACTAAGGTCGCCCGGCCTGATGCAGTTCGCAGCGACCCGGCTTACCAGCTTGTTGGAGGCAAGACCGATCCGGGCATGAAGGCCGGTTTTTACCGCAAGTTCTTTTTCGATCCGGCAGGCGATGTCCGGCTCCGGTCCCCACAGGCGTTTGTACCCGTAATGTCGAGAAAATACGATCCCGGCCAGGTTCCTTCCACAAGCGGCGAATACTGCCCCATTTCTTCCGTGATATTCCGGTGTTTTTCCCGGTAGTGGTAAAGGTCCGATGGGATGGGCCGTCATGCGGCGGCACATCTTGCGTGCCAAAGAGATGGATATGCCCTTGCCCCGGGCGATGCGGTTTACTCCCTGGGTTACGGACCTCTCTCCCGGCTCCGCCAAAACGAGCGGGCGTTTCTTTAGCTCCGGGCGCCGTATTTCCTCCATGGCCGCATAGAAATCGGGAATATTCAAATGCACGATATTGTGAAGCTGCATTGCATCGCCCCGATCAGGAATGCTTCGGGGTCTTGTAGTTTCGGATGAGTTCCATCACGACTCCCACGATTTCGACGGTTTCAGTTGGAACGCGAATCGGCTTCATCTGAGCATTTGCCGGTCTAAGTTCGGTTTCCTCGCCCCGCTGATAAAAATTTTTTACAGTTGCCTTCCCATTTACCAGGGCAACGACCGTCTGGCCGTTTTCCGCATGGGGTTGCCTGGTGATGATCAGAATGTCGCCGCTTCTTATTCCATCATCGATCATGGAATCTCCCCGGACGCGCAGGGCGAAGTTGCTGCCGTTACCCATAAAGTTTTCGGGCACATCGATCGATTCCGGGATTTCGACCGCCTCGATCGGATTTCCCGCGGCAACCACCCCCAGGAAAGGAATAGAAGTCGCGGAAACGGCTCGGAGCGGAACCACGTCAAGGGCTCGCTTTTGGTTTTTCGTGTGAGTTTTTATATAGCCGTGCTTCTCAAGCTGCTTTAGGTGCTCGGCAACCGAATTCAGGGAACGAAAGCCCATGTGCCTTTTCTGCCCTCTTTCATTAAGCTGCCAGTGAGTTTTACGGCTGGATTTGAATAACTTGAAAGCACGTTTAATTTAATAGTGTTTCTCTTTGCGGTTGGGTGTTGGAAGAATTCTTCCGCCCAACCGGTAAATCCGTTCTGGTAAAGAGGTGATTATGGTGCGCGTATATCCGGCCATCGCCGTTGGGGTTGGCGAAGGGAAAATTCTTTCGAAAGGGAAGAAGCTTTTCCTTTCGGGGAACTCTGGTGTGCATGGCCGAAAACCATATCACCTTGTTTTTTGTATGAAACGCTTGAAATTTCACAGGCCCGTTGAGGGCTTGAGACATGGAGGAAATCATGAAATCCAGCGAAAACGGAGGGGCGAGCCCCCGCCTGCTGACCCCGGATAATTGTGTGCTTTTGTTGATCGACCATCAACCTCAGATGGCTTTTGCGACCCACTCGATTGATGGTCAGACCCTGGTAAATAACGTGACCGGACTCGCCAAATCCGCAAAGGTATTTGGTGTTCCCACCATCTTGACGACTGTTGCGGCTGAAAGCTTCAGCGGTCCCATTTTCCCGCCGCTTCAGGCGGTTTTCCCCAGCTATAAGCCTATTGACAGAACGACGATGAATGCCTGGGAAGATCCCAGGGTTGTCGACGCAGTGAGGAAGATCGGACGCAGAAAGATGGTAATGGCTGCTCTTTGGACCGAGGTCTGCCTGAGCACCGCCGTCCTGTCGGCAATCGACGACGGCTATGAGGTCTACATCGTTGCCGATGCTTCAGGCGGCGTGACTTCCGAAGCCCACGAAACCGCCATGCGGCGCATGATCCAGGCGGGAGCCGTTCCAACGACCTGGCTCCAGGTGCTTCTCGAATGGCAGCGTGACTGGGCACGAACCGAGACATACGATGCAGTGATGGAAGTGGCCAAAGAGCACGGTGGAGCATACGGGCTCGGGATCGGGTATGCGAAGGTCATGTTCGGCGGGCACGAAGGCGAAGAAAGAAAAGCGGCTTGAGCGCGTCTGTTGCAGAATCACTCCCTGCAGCAATCCTCTTTGCTGCGCAAGGTCCCGGGTGAGTCGAGATAACTCCGGCGGGCGGGGGCCAAGTCTATCGCTTCCGCCTGTCCGCCGGCTCATTGCGGGGGAGTCATTCTGCGCGGAAAGGATGACGAATGGAAGCAGAACTTATTCTCCTGAATGGTCACATCACAACACTCGACAGGGACAATTCCGAGGTTTCCGCCGCTGCCGTCCGGGACGGACGCTTTCTTGCCGTTGGGGCCGACGCGGAAGCCATGAACTTTAAAGGCAATGGAACTCAGGTAATCGATCTCAGAGGCCGCAGAATCATCCCGGGATTGAATGATTCGCATATTCACGTCATTCGCGAGGGATTGAACTATAACATGGAACTTCGCTGGGATGGCGTTCCGTCGCTTGCCGATGCACTGAGAATGCTTCGCGAGCAGGCGCGACGGACGCCTCCGCCTCAGTGGGTTCGGGTCGTCGGCGGGTGGTCGGAATTCCAGTTTGCGGAAAGGCGCATGCCCACCCTGGAAGAAATCAACGAGGCGGCCCCCGATACCCCTGTTTTTATTCTCCATCTCTATGATCGCGCTTTCCTGAATCGCGCGGCACTGCGTTCCCTTGGATACACGAAAGATACTCCTGAGTTTCCCGGAGGGGAAATCGAGCGGGACCGGCACGGCAACCCCACAGGGCTGCTCATTGCGCGCCCCAATGCCGCGATTTTGTACGCTACTCTTGCCAAAGGTCCGAAGCTTTCCTACGAGGACCAGCTCAACTCAACGCGCTATTTCATGAGGGAGTTGAACCAACTGGGGGTGACCAGCGTAATCGATGCCGGGGGAGGCTTTCAGAATTACCCCGAAGATTACAGGGTCATCGAAGATTTGGCAAAGCGGGGAGAACTCACGCTTCGGTTTGCTTACAACCTTTTTACCCAGCACCCCAAAGCGGAACTCGACGATTTCAGGCCTTGGGTCTCAATGACCGAACCCGGCAGGGGCGACGACTATTTCAGGATGAACGGAGCCGGCGAGATGCTCGTCTTTTCCGGGGCGGATTTCGAGGACTTCCTCGAGCCCCGGCCGAATCTTCCGCCCGAGATGGAAAGTGAACTCCGGGCGGTCGTGACTCTCCTGGTTGAAAACCGTTGGCCCTTCCGGCTTCATGCAACCTATGACGAATCAATCACGCGGTTTCTCGATGTATTCGAACAAATCAACCGCGAAGTGCCTTTCAATAGCCTGAGATGGTTTTTCGACCATGCCGAAACGATAAGCGATCGCAATCTGGAAAGAGTGAAGGCGTTGGGGGGAGGTATTGCAATCCAGGATCGGATGGCGTTCCAGGGCGAGCATTTCCTCAAGCGGTATGGTGCCGAAGCAGCCCGGCACTCGCCTCCCGTTGAACGGATGCTGGCTATGGGCGTGCCGGTGGGAGCGGGGACCGATGCAACGAGGGTTGCCTCCTACAATCCCTGGGTGAGCCTCTACTGGCTGGTTACGGGGCGGACGGCCGGCGGTACGCAGTTGTCAAACCGCCTGGACCGAACGGAAGCCCTTCGACTCTACACGCTCGGAAGTGCATGGTTCTCGGGTGAGGAAGAGAAAAAAGGGTCAATCGAGGCGGGAAAGCTGGCCGACTTTAGCGCTTTGTCGGAGGATTATTTCGCCGTTTCCGATGAGCGGATAAAGGATCTGCAATCCGATCTCACCATTGTCGGCGGCAGGATTGTCCACGGCTCGGGTGACTTTGCAGCCATGGGGCCGCCCGAACTGCCTGTCAGCCCCGACTGGTCGCCGGTAAAAATCTATCATGGATATTATCGCACGGGCAGAAGCTATGAGCGCGCTGCCTGATGCACGTGCCCTCAAGCTGGAAGGATTGATCTCATGGAAAACGTCACAGATCGAGGCTTAACTGAGAAGGTCATATATGCCTACTCGAAAATCGAAAATCCGAGACTGAAGTTCATAGTCTCCGACTTGATAAAACACCTGCACGAGTATGTGAAGGATACGAAGGTAACCGATGAAGAATTTGAGTATGCCTGGGACTTTTTGAAAAGAATGGCTGAAATGACAGGTCCTGAAAGAAATGAGTTTATTCTGCTTTCGGACGTCATCGGAGTTAGCCAACTCATCGAAACGCTGAATCATGAAGAACCCGATCAGCCGGTCGGATTCGCGCTGGTGGGCCCATTTTACCGCGAGGGAGCACCGTTCCGGGAAAGAGGGGCCTTCATAGCGAGCGAGGATACTCCGGGTACACGCGTACGGATCTCCGGAAGAGTGTTGGACTCCGAGAGTAGGGTCCCGGTCAAGGGAGCCGTGGTCGACATATGGCAGGCCGCGACAAATGGGCTTTATGAAAACCAGGACGAGAATCAACTCGACTACAATCTCCGGGGGCGCTTCCGGGCAGATGAGGGCGGTTCTTTCGAACTCGTCGCGCTGATGCCGACGGCCTATCCCGTTCCCACAGACGGCCCCGTGGGAGAACTCCTTCATGCTGCAAAAAGACCGCCAATGCGGCCTGCCCATATTCACTTCATTGTGTCTGCTCCCGGCCATGAAACGCTGGTCACCCAGGTTTTTGTGAAAGGAGACCCGATGATCGCGGAAGATGTCGTGTTTACGGCGAGTGACAACATGATCGGGGATTTCAAAAAAGATGGGGACCTGTTCCTGCTTAACATCGATTTTCCACTGAAACATGGGGAATCGAAGATTCCAAAAGCCCCCGTCCCCGCGGAGGGAGGTCATCATGGAAGATACCACTAAGCTGATCGTGGGAACATGGAGGCTGGTGAGTTCAGTCGATACCACCTCCGGGAAGAAGGAATACCCGTTCGGAGAAGATGCGATCGGGTATATCCATTACAGCGACACCGGAATCATGGCGGTTCAGATAAGCCGAAAATCGAGAAAGCCTCCCGGAAATGTCTCGGACATCAAACAGGATTATCTGGCCTACTTCGGCAGGTACGAGGTTGACACCGAAAATCAGGTTGTCCGGCATTTCGTCGAGGGACAGCTCTTTGCTGGCGATCACCCGGCGATTCTTGAAAGAAAGTACCGATTCGATGGGGATTTCATGACCTTGACGCCCGTCGACGGGACCAGTCGCGAAATTCTGTGGCGGCGGGTCCGGCGAAAGTCCCTGGCCGAAGCGGCGTGATACGGAGTTGTGTAAGAAGACCGAAGAAAACGAGGGGACCTGCGGCGGCAATGCGGTTACTTTAGAGAATTACGTCCGCTG
Organism: Pseudomonadota bacterium; assembly: GCA_023416335.1. The sequence goes on from JAEZHY010000088.1 coordinate 16,432, forward strand.
GTTCCCACGCTTTGGGCTGTTGCCCAAATGGCAGCCTCGAATGACTTGCAGAGCCCAGCCTCGCCATACAAAACCGGAGACCAGGCTTCCAGAGCGGATTATCGCGAATTCAAGCCCTTAAAAACCCTGGGTCCCGGCTCAAAGGCAACTGCCGGGATGACGGGATTGGGCGCTCCGTCGAAAAATGCCTGGGACTCAGGTCCATCTCCATTTGGGCAACAGCCCCTCCAGTTTCGGAACCCAGCCCCGACTGATCGGATGATTTTAGGTACGTACGCTGCCGCTCCTCCGGCACATCCATCGTAAACCTCTTGTGCTTCGCACCCGGAAAGGATTCCGGGCTACCCACAAAAATGGGTCCGGGAAGACATTCGAAGTCCCTGGGAGGAAGCAGGAGCTTCCAAAAACGGGGTTCCCAAGGAGGGCCTCGGGAACCAGCGGAGGGTGTGACGCCTTATGTACCTCGTCTCTCAATGGGGGTGGGGCAGCAGGTCCCTAAGCCGCCTGCGCACCATTTCTCAGACTTCGGCAAATGCCGTCCAATCTTTTACCTTCCTGCTCGTGCCATCCTGCGATTCCGATACTTGGGGATGCCGAAATTTTTTATTGACCGCCGGTCAGAATTGAATAATTATTTATTGACCCAGGGTCAATTTATTCTGGCCCTCTTGCGACCGGATCTGCTTCTCAGAATTCCGGCCGCAGGGAGTGAGGCCGCTACTGTGAGAATGCTCGGAGGAGCTTGCATGGCAAGACCGGTGCTCAGTGAAGAAGAACGTTCCAGGCGCCGAGCAGCGTTGCTGGATGCCGCGCGACGGCTCTATCGCGAAAGAGGGACACTCCCCACTGTCTCGGATATCGCTAAGGCCGCAGGAATGGCGAAGGGGGCCGTCTATCTGTGGTTCCAGAGTAAAGAAGAGATCTTTGTCGCGCTTCTCGAAGCCGGCTTCCTGGAGATCATCACGCGCCTGCTGCCCGTCATCGAATCTCTCGATCCCAGCCCGGTATTGGCTGCGGACCTTTTTGCGGCGCAATATGTGAAGGTGCTCCGTGAAGTACCGGATGTGGTGCCGCTCTCCTCGATTCCCAGCAGTATTTTCAGGGAAAATATGCCCATCGAGTCGCTCTCGCGTCTCAACAGGAATGTCGGCGCGGGCCTGTCGAAAGCCGGGGATTTGCTCGAACGACGCCTTGGATGCCTGCTGCCCGGCCAGGGGACAGATCTTTTGCTCCGGACATGGACTCTCACGGTCGGGATGTGGCTGATGCTGGATTTGCCGGATGACATGAAGAAGATACTGGACGACCCGACCCTGTCGATTTTTCACCGTGAATTTCATACAGAACTGAAGACGGCAGTCACACAGCTATGGCGTGGGGCCATGATCTGCGGGTGATCTCCCTGCAAATGAGAGGACTCGGTACAATGCGGGCTTTATTGGCAATCTTTTCCATCTTGGCCTTCTTTGCGTTGACTTCCTGCTCCCAGGAAAAAACGACGGAGCCGACCGCCGGCAACGCTATACCGATCAGGACAGGAAAGGTGAGACATGTGCAGGACCGGGAGTTCGTATCGGTGAGCGGTTCGGTTGCATCGCCCGACGCGCCGGTTTTGGTCTCGTTTCTGGTCTCGGGGAAGGTGATCCAGGTGATGCCTCGGGAGGGCGATTATGTTGAACGGGGACAGTTACTTGCGACAATCGACCCGACGGACTACACGCTTTCGGTACAGGCGGCCTCCGCGCAGGTAAAACAGGCAAAGATCGCGCTCGATCGCAGCAAAGACGAATACTCCCGTATGAAATTCCTGTACGAATCCAGGAGCCTTGCGGGAAATGATTTTGAAAAATTCAAGGCTGCCTATTTGAGCGCCCAGCAGCAGGCGGATCAGGCAATCGCGAATGAAAAGCTCGCACGGAAGCGCCTGGGCGATGCGTCCCTCCATGCTCCCGGCAGCGGCTTCATTTCAAAGCGGTCCATCGAACCGGGTGAGACCGCAAGCCCCGGCCGTCCGGCCTTCGAGATCGTGAAGCTCGATCCCGTCGAGATCGCTGTCGGCGTGCCGGAAACGGACATTCATCTCGTCAGGGTCGGGCAGAAGGCAGTCATCACCATCCCCGCCATGCCGTCGAAACCTTTCGAGGGGACGGTGAGGGTAATCAATGTCTCAGCGGACCCAAACACCCGCACGTATATGACGCGGATCACGGTACCCAATCCCGCGCATGTTCTCCGGGTCGGCATGGTTGCCGAGGCCAGGATACAGGGAGACAGGGTCCTCGATCTGATGACCCTTCCCGCCGAGGCCATATTGCGAGACCCGCAGGGGGCACAGATTGTGTTCGTATACTACCCCGAGCAGGGACGCGTCTATGCGAAGCGGGTCGTAACGGGGGCCGTCCACGGAAGGGAGATCGCGATCAAAAGCGGCCTTTCAGGCGATGATGCCGTTGTCTTTGCCGGGCAGGAGAAGCTCCGGGACGGGGCCCTTGTCTCGGTAGTGGGGGAAAATGCTCCGACAGAGACTCCGGATGTGCCGAAGGCAAAAGAGGTGTGGCAATGAACCCGGTGAAGGCATCTTTGCGCTATCCGGCAGTAACCCTGATCCTTGCCGCCATGGCCGTAGCGGTCGGGCTTCATGCCTTCCGGTACATGCCGCGCACGGAAGACCCCACGATCACGATTCGCACCGGCCTGGTACTGGCGCTCTATCCGGGCGCGACCTCCGAGCAGGTCGAGAAGCAGGTAACGAAGGTACTGGAAAAACATATCTTCAAGTTCTCGGAAATCCGCAGGGAGAAAACGTATTCGACCAGCCGGCCGGGCCTGGTCGTCATAACCGTGGAACTCGAAGAAAACGTAAAAAATGCCGATGTCCTGTGGGCCAAGATTCGCGATGAAATGAACGAGGCCCGTGCAACCGAGCTGCCCGACGGTGTCCGGGGCCCTCTCGTCAACTCGGACTTCGGCGACACGGTCGCGATGCTTCTCGCAGTACATGGCAAGCGCTATGGATACCGCGAACTGCGTGACTACCTGGACAGCATTCAGGATGAACTGCGCAAAATTCGAGAGGTGGGCAAGCTGGCCGCGTATGGCGGCCAGAGCGAACAGATCTTGATAATGGGCGACCTGGAGCGTCTTTCTCAGTATTTTGCTGACCCTCTTCGTGTAATCCAGGCCCTGAAGCAGCGCAATATCATCGAGAGTTCCGGCCATTTTGAAGCCGATCGAACGAAAATTCCAATGCGCACCACCGGCCTGTTTACCCTGGAGGATGAGATCAGGAATATGCTCGTCGACGTCTCCCGCACTGGGCAGCCCGTCTATATCCGCGACTTTGCCGAGGTGGAACGGCGATACCAGGACCCGACGTTCGTCGTGCGCTACGACGGCGAGCCCAGCCTGCTTCTGTCGGTTGAAATGCAGAAGGGGAAAAACATTGTCGACCTCGGCGACCGGATTCGGGAGGCCTTTACCCGCCTCAATACCCTGTTGCCGCCGGATGTCGAGATCGATCTCATCGCCAATCAGCCGGAAGTTGTGAAAAACCGCATGACGCAACTGAGCCATGAGTTCCTGCTGGCGATAGCATCGGTGGTGCTCGTAACGATAATTCTGCTGCCCATCCGTGTGGCGTTGATCGCTGCACTGGCCATTCCGATAACCCTCTGCACGACCCTCGGGGTGATGGATGCCTTCGGGATCGCACTTCATCAGGTATCTATCGCCGCACTCATAATGGTCCTCGGGATCGTTGTGGACGATGCCATCGTCATTGTCGACAATTACGTGGATCTTCTCGACCGGGGATTTGCCGGGTCGGAGGCCGCGTGGCGCTGTGTGGCCGAGGTCGTCGTTCCGGTCCTGGCCGCAACGGTGACGATCATCTTTTCTTTCATTCCCCTGCTGATACTTCAAGGATCGGTCGGCGAGTTTATCGCGGCACTTCCAATAAGCGTCGCAATAGCTCTTTCGGTATCGTTCATCGTGGCCGTGATGCTGACTCCGATTTTTTGCAGGTTCTTCATCAAAAAAGGGCTGCACGAAGATAGGGGCGGCAGGACAGCCGGAGGTAAAGAGAAGTTCAGTATCCTGAACGTCATCCAGTCTGCCTACAGGGTCGTGATCGTCTTTTTCATGCGCCACAGGATCCTGGCAATGGCGATCGGGGTGGCGGCATTCGCGGTCGGGGTCAGCCTTTTCAGGTTCGTGCCTCAGCAGTTTTTCCCATCGGCGGAGCGCAATCAGTTCGTGATCGACGTATGGATGGGCCAGGGAACTCGTATCGAAGCAACGGATGCGGTAATACGCCGGATAGAAGCCTACATGAAAGGGCGGAAGGAAATAGAGCACTTTGCGAGCTTTGTCGGGCAGAGCGCGCCGAGGTTTTACTATAACGTGAATCCCCAGCAGCCTGATGCCGCATACGGGCAGCTTATCGTAAACACCCGCTCCGAAAAGGAAACCCCTGCGTTAGTCGACAATCTGCGAAAATCCCTCGCATCGCTGGCGCCCGAAGCCCTGGTAATAGTAAAGGAGCTGCAGCAGGGAATGATTTTGGAGGCCCCCGTGGAGGTGCGAATCCTGGGCGAGGACATCGGCGAACTGAAGCGCCTCGGATCCCGGGTGGAGGAACTGCTTCTGCAGGTCCCATATTCGGTTTACGTCCACCAGGACTATTACAACGACTCCTGCATGGTTGATGTAAACGTCAACGAGGAATTGGCCAACAGGCTCGGGATAAGCAATGCCTCGGTTTCAAAGCTCGTGGCGGGGGCATTCGACGGCTTTCCGGTGAGCACGTTCTGGGAAGGCGACCGGCCGGTGACCATCCTGCTCCGCCTCGCGCAGGCGTCCCGCTCCTCCTTCAGCAATGTGCGCGACGCCTACGTAACCTCCCAGCTGACTAAAGCCAGTGTGCCGCTTCGCTCCATCTCCACGCTGGAGCCGGAATGGCAGAGCAGCAGGATCGTGAGGCGCAACGGCGTAAGGGTTCTTACCGTTCGAAGCTTCGTGCAGGAAGGCCGTTACGCATCGGAGCTCCTCAACGCGGTCAGGCCTCAGATAGAGAAGATGCCGCTTCCGCCAGGGTACAGGATCGAATTCGCAGGGGAAAAGCTAAACCAGGACGAGACGCTGCCCCAGATGCTGGTCGCGCTCGGCATCAGCCTCACTGCTATATTCCTCACCCTGCTCATACAGTTCAGGAACATATCGGAGACCCTTATCGTAATGTCTTCGATCCCTCTCGCATTGCCCGGCGCCGTCCTGGGGCTGATCCTCACACACAACCCCTTTGGATTCACAGCCTTTATGGGGCTTATCAGCCTGTGCGGGATCGTGGTGCGTAACGCGATCATTCTCGTCGACTATGTGAACGAAAAGATGCGCGAAGGACATCCGTTGGAGCAGGCCGCGACGGAGGCGGGCGAGCGTCGGCTGCGGCCAATTTTCCTGACGACGATGGCGGCCGCCGTGGGAGTTACGCCGATGATTCTTTCCGGCTCAAGCTTGTGGAGTCCTCTTGCGAGTGTTATCGCCATTGGACTGATCTGTTCCATGTTCATCACGTTGCTGGTGGTGCCCGTGTTGTTCGTAATTGTCAAGTCGCGTATGATGAAGCCTTCTGCTGTCAGGGTGACGGCGGCTCTTATCTTTGTGTTGATTTTTGTCGCGAGCCCGGCGTTTGGCGAAATGAAACATCTCACCCTCCCCGAGGCCGTGGATCTTGCCATTAAAGGGAACTCAGCCCTCAAGATTGCCCGCTTCAAAGTGAGCGAGAAAGGGCAGAAGGTCGGTTCTACCACGGCTGACTATTTCCCCCGCCTGACCAACGATTCCTGGTTCCTGGGGGTATCCGACCCGCAGCTTGTGACCGTCCCGGCAGGTGCTCTGGGGAATGTCCCGGGCCTGGGTCAGTTTCCTGTAGAGACGACCTCCATAAAGCAGAGTTCTTCAACGTTTTTTGTCAGCGGTACGATGCTCAGTCAACCGTTGACACAGCTTTTCAAGGTCCGCGATGCCGCAGGAATTGCACGGTCCGACCGGAAAGTGGCTGAAGCGGAAGCAAGGAAGGCGGAAAATGACGTAATTCTTGCGGTACACCAGCTCTACTACGGTCTGCTTGCGGCGAAGAAACAAAAGGAAGCCGCGGAGGCCGGGCTGGCGGCATCCCAGGAAGGCCAACGTGAAGCCGAAAACGCGGTCCGGGCAAGGAACCTGCTCGAGGTGGCCATTACGGAGAGCCGCACGGCCGTGCTGCAAAACAGGCAGTCGCTCATTGCGGCGGATATCCAGATTTCGGACCTCAACGCGGAGCTGAACGAGCTTTTGGGGTTACCGCTCGATACAAACCTGGAGTTATCCGATCCCGGCTCCTCGGCCGATTCCATTGCGAATCGCGAGCAATACCTTCAGGCGGCGCTTGCGGGCAACCCTGAGATCGAAGCAGCCAAAGCCACCGTGGAAAAGGCCCGCGGCGGGGTAAGCGCAGCCGTCGACGAATACATCCCGGACGTAAGTCTTTTCGCAGCCCACGCTTATCAGGACGGCGCACCGTTTGTTACGAACAACGTCGGCACGTTCGGACTCATGATGTCATGGAATATCTGGGATTGGGGGAAAAGGCACGCTGTTGTCGGCGAACGAAGCGCACAACTGGCACAGGCCGAGGAGAATCTTCGGCGGCTCAATGACCGGATAAGCGTCGAGGTGGACAAGGCGTACAGGAAGGTCGAGCGTATAAAGAGCATGATGGACGTTACCCGGGAGGCGCTCGCGCTGCAGCGGGAAAGGCAGCGGCTGGTTACAAATCAGCTGAAGGCTTCGACGACCAGTTATGTGAAACACGCCGAAGTTGCCGCGGCAGTCAAGAAGGCCGAAGCCGACGAACTTCAGGCACGCCTGGGGTACGAGCTTGCGCAGGCGGAACTCAATCGCATAGCGGGGACGTTTCAGCGCTGAGTAACCTGCAAATACGAAAGTTCTGGGGCAGCACAGCCGCAACCAAAATACAAAATCAAAACCCTTAACCACGAAATTCGCGAAAATCACGAAAGTGCCGTTCAGCGAGGTAGGGTAGGCATCACAACGCTTCATCGTGCCCACTGCCTTGCGCTCGGAACCAAACCATGGGCGACACGGGCAACGTGGTTTTGGTTGCACGTGCCGCAGGCAGGAGGGACTGGTAATTCAACGCGAAGCCTCTTGTCCTCCGGACCCAGGCAACGTTAAAGCCTGTTGCCTGGGCCACCCGCAAACCATCGTTCTTGTGGAGGTCCCCAAGCGAGAGCTTGGGGACCAGCGAAAAGCGAACCCGGTAGACCGGCGCACAAATAACACAAATTTGACGGCTGTTCGTATCAGCTTCAGTAGACCTTGTCTCCGGGTGCGAAGCGCAGAGGCTGCCATAGAGTTGCCCTGAGCGGCACAGCGCGTACCGGATACTATCCGGCCTGCCGGGGTGGGGTTCCCAAGGCGGACCTTGGGAACCAGCGAGGGGGGAACGTCAACACTATCGAGACACCGCTCTTAAGTTGACGGCTATGAGGTGGATCTTGGGGACCAGCGGCGTAAAATCTTGCCCAAAAACAAGAAATTGTCAGACAGTAGTACGAAAGTGCTGTTTGCTTTCCCGGCTTCTCCATCGTCGGCCTCTTGCGCTTGAGGTCCGGATTCGAGAACCAGGGCTACCCAAAAAGAGAGGCTTGCTTTTGTTGTGGCTGATGCCAATCTTCCGTCAGAAGAGAAGTCGCCGCCCCTTGTTCTTCACCGGACCGTGCCTCTGTTCATTGCTGGAGATCCCGCGATAACCCGACTTGATATGCCTTTTTCCCTTTTCTGATTCATCAGGAAATGTAATAAGAAGATAGTGAAGTCTTTTGCATCCTTTCGGGTTCAGGATCCGAATTTCAAAGCGCCGGGCTTTTCTGGTTACTGATAACCGTTCCGGCCTTGTTTTGTGCCGGGCTCCTTCGACTCCGCTCGGGGCTGGACATTTTGACTTTCTGGATATTCTTTAAGATAGCTAAAGTCGGAATGTGTCATTCCAAAGAAATGGAGGGCGTATGGGAAAGGCATTGGCAAAAAGGGACTCCGGACTATCTCTTGTGGGAGATCTCCCGTGGGGCAGCCATTTCTGCCAGTTCTACCAAACCAGGAAGGACCTTCTGGACGTATTGGTGCCCTATTTCAGGGCCGGCCTTCAAAACAATGAGTGCTGCGTATGGGTAACCTCCGACTTCCTCACCAGGGATGAGGCTTTAAGAGCTCTCAAAAAGAGCGTCCCCGGCTTCTCCGATTATCTGGAGAAGGGGCAGATGGAAATATTCCCCTATACAGACTGGTACCTCATTGGCGGTAACTTCGACCTCCAGAGAACACTCAACATGTGGATGGAAAAACATGACCAAGCCCTGGCCCGTGGGTTTTCGGGGTTGAGGGTCAGCGGCAATCCATACTGGATCGACAACAAGAAGGACTGGGACGATTTTGCTGCCTACGAGGCGGCAATCAACGACGTTATAGACGGGACGAAGCTCCTGGTGCTTTGCACTTATTCACTCAAAAAATGCGGCGTGGTGGAGATCCTGGATGTTATCAAGAACCACGAATTCGCCCTTGCCATGAACAGGGGCAAATGGCAGGTGGTCAGCATGCCCGGATTCCGGCATCCCCATCCCGTATAATCGCAACACGCCGATCGAGTTCGAGCGAAAGTTTGCCCTGAATTCCGGGCTACTCAATTTCCCTGCACAGATCTGGATTAAGGCGTATCCGACAACATGCATTCCGTATATTCCGAAGTTCGCAAGTCGGGCATTCCCGTAACCGGCGATCTGCCCTGGGGCAGCCATTTCTGCCAGTTTTACCAGGATGGACGAGACCTGATTGAGGTCCTTGTGCCGTTCTTTGCAGCGGGGCTTGAAAATAATGAATTCTGCGTATGGGCCGTTTCCTCGCCGCTCCTGATCAAGGACGTCAAGCAGGCCTTGAAGAAAGCGGTGCCCCGTTACGAGGAATACGTGCGGACAGGCCGGATCGAGATCGTGCCTCTCAGCCGTTTGCATCGGCGAGCCCTGTCCCCCGCTGAAACGATGGTTTCCCTGCTCGACGCCGGTGTCGCCAGGGGGCTCGACGGCCTGAGGTTCGTCTGCCGCGCAGTGGCGGAAAAGGGAGGAAAGAACTTCACCTGCTATGGGTCCGATGCGGTTGGCAGGTACAACATTATCGCTGCCTATGGCTACCAGCGGAACAGGTTCGATGCGCTGGGCGTAATGGAAGTGGTTAAAAGGCACCGCTTTGCGCTCGTTCGAAACTCCGGCCGCTGGGAAGTCATCGAAAGCTCCGAAGCCCGCGTCGTCAAGGATGCCCTGGAGCGGACAGAAGAAAAACTGCAATCCCTTTTCAGCAACATGTCCGAAGGGTTCGCCTATCACCGGATAGTGCTGGATTCAGAGGGAAAGCCCTGCAACTACATATTCCTGGAAGTCAATAAGGCTTTCGAGAAGCTTACAGGCCTCAAGGCCGCAGATATATTGGGGAAAAGAGTCACCGATGTTCTGCCCTCAATCGTTAAAGACTCTGCCGCCTGGATCGAAAGATACGGCAGGGTTGCCCTGAGCGGGGAGCCGACACATTTCGAGAGTTATTCGGAGGCATTGTGCAAGTGGTTTTCGGTTTCGGCTTTCAGCCCTCATAAAGGGTATTTCGCATTAACTTTCAGCGACATCACCGAACGCAGGCAGGCCGAAGACAAAATACGTCGCCATAATGCAGTAATGGATGGAATAAACCGGATCTTCCGCGAAGCCCTGACCTGCGAAACCGAGGAGGACCTCGGCCGCACCTGCCTTGCGGTTGCAGAAAAGCTCACGAGGAGCAGGTTCGGCTTCATCGGGGAAATTGGACCGGACGGATTTCTGCACGACGCTGCAATCAGCGGGATGAGTGACCTTCGCAGTATATGCAAGGATGAGCACCGCAGGGCGTCCGGCGATTTCGCAATAACAGGCCTGTGCGGCCGTGTCCTGGTGGACGGAAAGAGCCTCCTGACAAACGATCCATCCCGGCACGAGGACAGCGTCGGCCTCCCCTCCGGCCATCCGCCGCTGAGAGCGTTTCTCGGGGTCCCGTTCATCCAGGCCGGCAAGGTGATCGGAATGATCGCGGTCGGCAACGGAGAAGGCGGATACACCGGGTCCGACCTGGAGACGGTCGAAGCCCTGGCGCCTGCAATCGTGCAGGCATTTGCCCGAAAACGCGCCGAAGAGGAATTGCGCCGAAATCGGGAATGGCTGAGGGTGACGCTCAGCAGCATCGGCGACGCGGTTATTGCAACGGATGGCTCGGGCATGGTGACATTTCTCAATCCTGTCGCCGAAAAGCTGACCGGCCGGCAGCTCGGGGAAGCAGCGGGGCAGCCGATCCAGAATGTTTTTCGGATAATTAACGAACTGTCACGCGAACCGGCCGAAAACATTGTGAAACGAGTGCTGAGCAAGGGCCGCACCGTTAACCTCGCGAATCACACCTCACTTATAGCTCTCGATGGCCGGGAAATCCCTATTGAAGACAGTGCGGCCCCTATTAAGGATCGAGAAGGAAACGTGATCGGGGTGGTGCTCGTTTTCCATGACGTTACCGAAAAGCGCCGTACCGAGCAGGCCCTGGTTGAAAGCGAAAGGCACTACCGATCGCTTTTCGAAAATATGCTGAACGGGTTTGCATACTGCAGAATGATTTTTGAAGGTGACGTGCCCAAAGATTTTATTTATCTGGAGGTAAACGAAGCCTTCGAGACCCTCACCGGATTGACGAATGTCGCCGGCAGCAGGGTTTCGGAGATCGTCCCCGGAATTCAAGAGTCCGATCCCCAACTGCTTGAAACCTATGGCAGGGTTGCACGGACCGGCTTTCCCGACAGGTTTGAAACCTATATCGAAGCTCTTGGCCAGTGGTTTTCAGTTTCTGTTTACAGCCCCCGAAAGGACCACTTCGTTGCGGTGTTCGATGTAATCACGGAGCGCAAGAAAGCGGAGTTGGTACTCCGAGAGGCCCATCGGCAGGTATTCAGCGAAAAGCAGCGCCTCGAAGCCGTTATGGAGGCATTACCGGTCGGAGTTGCCCTGCTTGACGCCAGGGGCGGACAAATCAAGTCAAACATGGCATTCGAGCAGATCTGGGGAGGCCCTCGTCCACCGGTACGTTCGGTTGCCGATTATTCAGGATACAAGGCATGGTGGGGCGACTCGGCAAAACCGGTCCAACCGGAGGAGTGGGCATCTGCCCGGGCCGTGCAAAAGGGCGAGACGGTCGTCGGGCAGGTGATGCGAATTGTCCGGTTTGACGGCGGCTCCGGATTCATCCACAACAGCGCATCACCCGTTCGCGACCTCAACGGTGATATTGTCGGAAGCGCCGTGGCGGTAATGGATATAACCGAGCAAAAGCGAATGGAAGAGGCGTTGCGCAAGGCTCACGACGAGCTTGAAATACGCGTGCGGGAGCGCACCGCCGAATTGAGCGCGACAGTCGCCAGGCTGGAGTTGCTGAACCAGGAACTGGGAGAATTTGCGCATGTCGCTTCCCACGACCTCCAGGAGCCCCTGCGGAAGATACAGACCTTCTGCGATATGGCCAGGAAGAGATGCGAGCGCGTGATCGACAGCACCTCCCTGGACTACCTGGACCGAGTACTCAACTCGGCTACCCGAATGAGACAGCTGTTGCGGGATCTGCTCGCGTTTTCGAGAGTAGCCACCACCCCGGAGCCGTTCACAGAAATTGACCTGGCAAAAGCAGCACGCGAGGCGGTCGATGTCTTTGAAGTATCCATCACGGATAGCGGGTGCCTGGTAGAAATAGAGGCCATGCCCGTCATCGAGGCCGATGAAAGCCAGATACTCCGGCTGTTCCAGAACCTGATAGGAAATTCTCTCAAATATCGCGGCGATCGGAACCCGCGGATCAGAATTTATGGTAAAAGGGACGGGGCTATGTGCGAGATCTGCGTCGAAGATAACGGCATCGGATTTGGCCCGGAATTCGCGGAACTTATTTTCAAACCCTTTCAGAAACTACACCGCCGGGAAGAGTATGAGGGGACCGGAATGGGTCTTGCCATATGCCGTAAGATCGTGGAACGGCATAGGGGGAACATCCGGGCCGAGAGCGAGCCGGGAAAAGGATCGAAGTTTATCATCCGTCTGCCGTTCAGACAGATAGACTTTGAGAGATGAGCAGTTGCCTGAAAGTAAAGCCAAGACCGTTTTAATGGTCGACGATGATTCGGAAGACTGCATGCTGGCCACTGAGGCTTTTGCGAAAAGCGGCGCAGATGCGGCATTTTCCTGCGTGATGGATGGGGTTGAGCTGATGGAGTATTTGGCTCAAAGCTCCGGTTCCAGGTCAAAACAGCTGCCCGATCTCATCCTGCTCGACTTGAATATGCCTCGAAAGGACGGCCGCAAGGTCCTTGTGGAAATGAAAGCTGAGCAAGCCTACAAACACATCCCCATTGTTGTCTTGACTACGTCCGGAGAGGAAAAGGACGTGGAGTTCATGATGAAAGCCGGGGCCGAATCCTTCCTCACCAAACCGGCAACTTTTGACGAATGGGTCGATATAATGAAATCCCTGGCCTCAGCATGGCTCACAAAATAATCGGGCGCATCGACTTACCCGGTCGAAGAAACCTTCCTTGGACATCCCGATCTGTTTTCCCGGTATAGCCTCAAAGTGACGGCTTCTGAGGGCCACAGTTCTTAGGACATGATTTTTCCAGTAATTGTACTTATTTTTCGACAATGGTAATCAGCTTTTCGGGGTTCTCCATTTTGGGGCAGGATTCCAAAACATTGAAGGGCGATTTCTATAGACGAGGTGGTTGTCTTGAACCGTGACTATTTCGTGAGCTTTTTCATTGTTTTGTTTGTCGGTTTATCAATATTCACCTATCCGCGGGCAACCGCAGGGGCATCGACTGCAGGGCAAGCGAATGCGGGTGACCCGCGGCATCAGCAAGTCGGATCGGCGCACGCTCAAACCAACGGGAAGCAGGAAGGCAGCCACAAGAAGGGCCATTCGCTGTTCGAGAGAGTTCCGCTCGGTTGGGATGCGGAAACGGTCAGGTCCCTCCGTGATGGAGCCGTGGCACTTCCGGGAAAGGTCCCGGAGTCGGTCGGCTATGTCATGCAGCAGAACAGCATGATCGGTGCGGTGGGGTTCTTTCTCATTCTATTCGTTTCCGGCATAATCCTCTACAGTGCTATATGGCAAAAACGGCTTGTACGAACGATAGAAAAGGAATTGAGGTATTTGAATGCCAGGTTTCAGGCAGCCTTTAACCTCCACTTTCGTTCCTTCATCAGGATTATCCTGGCCCCGGTTTTGCCGCTTCTCCTCCTGGGCATTTCTCTGCTGATCAAGGGTATTGTCGATCAGGAGATCCCCTTGTTGGAGTACATCACCAGGCTCCTCGGCTTGTGGGCCGTGGGGGCGCTGATTCTGAAGCTCTCACGAGAGGCGCTGCTAGACGGCCTTGTGCCCTTTTGCCCCCTGTACGGCAGAAGAATTTTCCGGGCAGTGCGCCTCATTGTCGTATATGCCATGATCGGGATGGTTATTGTGTGGGGGACTGAATTAATCAAGCTTCCCGATGACTACCGGGCTTTCATCCGGTTTGCCGTTTCTCTTGCAATCGTATGCATCTCATCCTCGCTCTTCTGGAAAAAAGAGGCCCTTCTTTTGCTCCTTCCCCGTTTGCCAAATCGTGGGTACAGGACGTTTACGTGGTGTCTCGATCGATGCTATTTCGCCCTTGCGTTTCTCACGGTTTTAATGGGCTTGCTCTGGTGCTTTGGATACAGACGCTTATCTGAAACAATGCTGATCAAGACATGGGGTGTAGCCGGAGCATATATTGCAATCATGCTGTTATACCAATCCCTCTTCCTGGGGCTCCTGAGATGGATTGAGACAAAGGACCAACTGCAGGATGAGACCGCAAAGGCTTTCTTTGCTGCGGCTAGGAGCATCCTCCGATATGGGACGCTGGCAATAGGGACGCTAATAATCCTGGATCTGCTGGGATTACTGGGGTACTTGCAGCATATCCTGTCCACGCCCATCTACACCGTGGGGAAAACACGTCTTTCGTTCTGGGTTTTCCTCGAGGCGGGAGTGATACTCTTTGCTTTTGTGCATGTGTCGAATCTATTGCAGGCATGGCTGGACTTTAAGATCTATCCTTCGATGGGAGTCGATACCGGCCTGGCCTATTCGATAAACACTCTGGTCAAGTATCTCCTTCTGACGATCGGGTGCTTTTTCGCATTGAAGATTATTGGGGTCGACCTGCGCATTCTGATGGTTTTTGCGGGCGGGGTTGGGATCGGAACCGGCATAGGTCTCCAGCAGATCGCATCCAATGTCATAAGTGGAATTATCATAATATTTGGACGCAAGCTGCGAAGGGGAGACTGGATAAAGGTGGGTGACCAACTGGGGAGGGTTTCGCATATTTACCTAAGGGCCACGACGATCTGGACGCGCGAAAATATCGAATACATAGTTCCCAATGCCGATCTGACTTCCAAACCGGTCATCAACTACACGTTGACTTCGCCCTTTGTGAGGATTTCCGTGCCCGTGGGCGTTTCCTACAATGCCGACCCTCTGGAGGTTAAGAACATTTTGTTGAAATGCGCGGCACAGCAGTTGAGTATAAGTCAGTTTAGAAAACCCGAGGTAAGGATTGCCCGATTCGGTGATAATTTCCTCAATTTCGAGCTGCTGGTATGGGTTGACATCAGGCAGGTTTCGGAAAACGACATCAAGAGTCGACTCTACTTTGCAATGGTCGATGCACTCGGAAATGCCGGAATAGAGATTTCGAATACGCAACGTGTGACACCCGCAAAGGGGATTCTATTGCCGTCCGGCTCGGACGCAGGCAGTTCCAAAGATGCCGCTCTCCGTGGGTAAATTAATAGACTCTACTGCTGTGTCGGGTGAAAAGTTGCAAACTTTGCCCTGCCAACCTATCATTCACATGTCCAGTGGAAGTATCCGCGCGTTTGCGTGCGGCAAAAGATGTAGTGGGAAGCCGGATTTCCGGTCCCGGCGGAGAAGGCTCCTCCAAATAGTGAACCGGGCTCATATGGAAATTCTTGAAACATGAAATTCAGATACTATTCAAAATTCGGATGTCTTCTCCTGGCGCCGGTAGTAATCATTTTGTTTATCGGTGCTCTTACCGCCAACGCTCAGGACCTGAGAACCGCTATCAAGGATGTGGCGAGAAGGGCCATCCCCGCCGTCGCACATATCGAAGTGATCGAAAAACAGACGGTTCAAAATCCACTGATGCCGTTTCAGAACGATCCGTTTTTTCGCTATTTCTTTGGCAATCCCAGGATGCCAAGGTCCTTCGAAAAGGAAGTTCAGGGTCTTGGGAGCGGGATTCTCATTGACAGCAAGGGGCACATCGTCACCAACAGCCATGTGGTGAACGGCGCCACCAGAATAACGGTCGTCCTTTCCGACGGCAGGAAATATGCCGACAGGTTTGTCAGGTTGATCGGTGCGGACCCTAAAACCGATGTGGCCGTCATCCAGATCGTAAGCAGGGAGAGCTTTCCTTCCATACCCTTCGGCGATTCGGACAAAATAGACGTAGGAGATTGGGTGGTCGCGATCGGGCATCCACAGGGCCTCGACCAGACTGTAACCCAGGGAATCATCAGCGCGAAACACCGTCGAGGCATAACCGATCCGAACAGCTTCCAGGATTTTCTGCAGACAGACGCGGCGATAAATCCGGGTAACAGCGGCGGACCGCTCCTTAACCTCAATGCCGAGGTGATCGGCGTAAACGCTGCCATAATGTCGGAATCGGGAGGATTCGAGGGGATCGGTTTTGCAACGCCCAGCAACATTGCTTCACGGGTGGCCAGGGAGCTGATTTCGACCGGCAGAGTGCGCCGCTGATTTATTTCGACATTTGCCAGGTGAATCAGATATTCGATTTAGTCCATCCAGCAGGGATTAGCACCCGCCCCTGTGCGGCAGAATCGGGAATGTAATAGCCCCTATCTGAGCGGCTGCCCGGATTGCGCAGCGGGGCAGACACAGCAAGCGCCGAGCGATCGCCCAAGAGGGCCGAAATCTGGTGCAAGTGCCCGGTCGGGGGGTAACCTCTTCCACCTCGGCAGGGAATTAAATATCAACTCGAAAGCAACTTATAAACCGCCTGCGGATAAGATCCCTACAGCCAGTAAGCAACCGAGCGTGAGATCTTTTCTTTCACGCGCTGAGCCAGAGACCTTTTTTTCCACTCCTTTAGAGTGATCTGGTCAGAGTCCGCCAGGTCCTTCCCGAACATGGCTTCCATTTGCTCGGCAAAGTCCCGGCCGAGGATAACCGCGTTCACTTCCTCATTTCTCAGGAAGCTCCACAGATCCATATTGGTTGACCCCACAGAAGACCATATTCGGTCAATTACGGCCGTCTTGGAATGCAGTATCGCGCTGCGCCGTTCATACAGTTTCACTCCCGATTTCAGGAGTCGGGAATAGTGGGATCGGCCGGCATTCAGCGTAAGATTCGAATCACTTTTGGCCGGAAGAATTATTTTAACGTCCACGCCGCGTTTCACGGCATCGGAAAGCGCCCTGATCATTTGTTCGTCCGGGACGAAGTAGGCGTTTGTGAGATGTATGGATTCCGATGCAAAGCTGATCGCAGAAACATATGTCATATAGGTGTCCCTGTTCTCCTTTCCTTTGGTGCTGCCTATGACTCTGACCAGTTCGTTCCCTTCGCGCTTGAGTTTCGGGAAGTAATTGCCCTTGCGAAGCTCAGGCCCGTTTTCGCTTTTCCATGTGTCCATGAACAGGTTTTGAAATTCGGCAACCGCAGGTCCCTCGACCTGAATATCCGTGTCGCGCCATGCCACCTTGCCGCTTTCTTTTCTTATAGATCCTGAAAGCCCCACGGAGTAGACGTTTGAGATGTTGACCCCCCCGGTGAAAGCGACAGTTCCATCAACGACCAGGATCTTCCGATGGTCGCGATGTGTCAGCGCCGATAGCCCAAAGGGCGGCAGCACCTTCACCGGATTGAACTCGAGCACATGGATGCCCTGGTTGCGCAAATGTGAAAAAAATGCCGCAGGGGTACCGAAAGAACCGATGCTGTCGTACATGAGATTTACCTGTACGTTTTCAGCGGCCTTCTGAGAGAGTATATCGGCATAGCTCCTGCCTACCTCGTCGGCCTCGAAAATAAAGGTTTCGAAGTCGATATGGTCCTTCGCGTTTTGAATTGCCTTGAACATGGCGGAATAGGTGTCGGGGCCGTCAATGAGCAATTTCACCCTGTTTCCGGCAACAAGAGGCCGCCCGCTGATCGCCTCTTCTACAGCAATGTGCCTCTCCAAAATGTCGGTGGGCAGAGTCTGGCGCTTAAGCTTCTCCAGGATTGCCCGGCTTTCTTTTGCGGTGAACGGCCTGGTTGGGCCAACCACTTTTGGGGGGACCTGTTCCGTTGTCGGTGTCTGGTGCACGATCGGCCGCACGTCCGGCAACGTTGCGCAACCTCCCGGAATCAAGAGATAAACAAAGGCTGCAACCAATATAAAGTGTTTTGATCTTGCGGTCTTTCTCATACCCAAACCTCAAAATAATTACCCGTACGATAGAATAACTGCTGTCCAATAATACTCATTACTATAAGTTGCCCACAGTCACTATCAACAGAAAAGATAGATTTGTGCTGCTCGGGACGGCCGATGCCGACCGTACCGCCGGTACGGCACAGATGCTGGAAGTTTCTTCAACCTTTCGGGGGCTTGCGCTACTTTGCCGATCCTGAACGATTAGGGCTGCTTTTGCTCTATGTAAATCTTTATTTTTAGATAAGAAGTATTATCCTTTTTCAAAAAGGATTGTGCGTTTTAGGTGTAGAGTATCGATAATGGCCGGAGGCGTTCCCTTTTTGGGTATTGTAATAAATATGCAGTAGTTTCAATAACTTGAAGTATGGGCTGGAGATTGTTGACCTTGTCGCGGCCTGTTTTGCTCAAGTCCCGGCAAACGCCCCTTTCAAGTTATCGGAGGCTAACCAGCTGGAAACAAAGAAATCCAGTATTTGAGAGTGGAAGAGTTGTCGCGTCATTTGGATACATGGATTTGTCTGGTGGAAAGTCCTTTCCCCATTACAACAGATCCTGGCCATAAGGACTTGCACGCGGCTGGACATATCGGGGGACGGCTTCCTTGCCCGGCAAAGGGCTTTACAGTCCATTCAGCAGGGGAGATCAGGTATGAAGCTGAGCATATTGTCGGCAATAGCGCTGACTCTAATGGCTGCATTTTACTCGACCGCGGTTTACGGAGCGGGAATGCAGAGCGACGTGGACCAGGCGGTAAACATTATTCAACGGTTCGATTCCATCCCGGAACACTCAATCCCTCCGGCAGTCCTCAAGGATGCCAAAGGGCTTGCTATCCTCACGGTTTTCAAAGCAGGTTTCGTCTTTAGCGGCCGTGGAGGTAAAGGGGTGGTGGTGGCCAAAACAAGCCGCGGATGGAGCGGCCCGTCTGCAATCGGTACAGGTGGTGTGGGCTTCGGGCTGCAAATTGGAGGACAAGTTACGGAGTTTGTTCTTGTTTTGAACACTTATGATGCGGTACGGGCGTTTTCCAGGGAGGGAAATGTCGTTTTGGGAGGTGATCTGAGTGTGGCGGCCGGACCGATAGGCAGAAGCGCCGAGGTCGGCGTCACTCCGGTGGCAGCGGTCTACACGTACAGCATAAGTCAAGGTCTGTTTGCCGGTGCGTCGCTCGAGGGTACTGTCGTCATGACGAGGGATGAAGCCAATACCGAATATTACGGCAGGCCGGTCAGTCCTCGAATGATCCTGGCCGGTAACATTGCCCCTCCCCCGACTGCCCACAGACTTGCCAAAGTGCTGGCGGAGGCCGAATCCGGGAGGTGTGGTGAGATGCTGGCCTGCAGGTAAATCGACATGCGGCGCAACCTTTCTCGGATCGAGTCGGTTTTTATTCGGAAACATCGAGCGCGTTCAGGCAGAGATGCCTGAATGCGGAGGTGGTTTAATATGAGTGCATTGAAAACGATCGGCAGATTTATGGCTGTTTTGGTTGTATTGTTCGTGCTTGCGGGATGTGCCGGGATGTCCCCCACTGAGCAGAGAGTGCTGAGTGGCGGAGCGATTGGCGCAGGCGCAGGAGCTTTAGTCGGAGGATTGGCGGGAGGATCCCCTGGGGTCGGTGCGGCTATAGGTGCAGGAGCCGGTGCACTGGGTGGATATCTATACGATCAGTCCCAGAGACAATATTAACGGCATCAGGACGGCAGACCTGGTATTTCACCGGGTCTGCCGTCTTGCTTTACAGGGGATCGGCTTCGAACCTCTATTGACACTCTTTCGTGCCGCGCGGGGAGATTCCCCCTCTCTTTTGACCGGATTTTCGCTCCATCCGTTCTGCGAGTCGTTTGAAATCATGCTCTGATGTTTAGATTAAAGGCCGGGGAGATATCGGCTGCGTTTCGTATTTTCGCCGCAAGACCTCCGGTTGGGCATATTGGCCGAAAACACACTTGAGCCGCTGAGCATCTTATTCGATAAAGGACAATGAGCATGATTCGCGAAGACATTCTGAGACAATTTCCGGAACTTTTTGGAACCAGGAAGGTAAATGGGCGTGAGGTAAATGTCGAGGACATGATCGCAACGCTCACGCGTGAGTTGAATCCCGAAATAGCTGCCGCCCTGACGGCGCGGCGCGCGCTTTTGAACTCTCCCGAACCGGTCCGCAAAAAATACGCATGGCCGAAGTGGGACGATGTGTTTCCAGATCCCGTCACGGGTCGGTCCTGGACCTTTCGCCAGATCGTGCAGGGCCTGATCGACAACTTTTTGGGCCGGGAGAGCGAGTGGCGCTGGCGGCTCAATGACGAGGTCCCCGCTCCGGAGGCCAACCCATTGCAGAATCCGGGGCTGGAACTCACCGGGCCGTGGCATCCGCTGGATATGGCATTCAACGCGTTGAACTCTCCCGCCCCCATGAACATGACCGATTTCGAGGATGCCTCGCCGCCGCATTTTCGTCCGGCAGGCGGTCCCTCAGGCGAACCGGTCGCCGCTTTTGCGGCCATGAAAAATGCCAGGGACATTTTCGAAGGCAAATGGACCGGCCGCGCTTATGAAGTGATCAAGAAAGGAAAGAAGCGCTCCTATAACCTCAAGGCCCCGAGGGACTGGCCGACTGTGTTTGTCCGGCCCCCGAGCATACACGTGCGCTACGACCACATCAGGGTGGACGGCTGGCCTGTGCCGGGAATCGTTGCCGTCGCGGTCCTGTGGGCATTCAACAATTACGATACACTCAAGAGCGCGGGCAAGCGCGTGTATTACTACATCCCGAAGCTTCAGACGCCGTTGGAAGCAGCAATCGTGGAGAAGCTGCTGGCGCGGATCGAGGAGGCCATCGGTGTGCCGTTTGGTACGATCAAAATCAAGATGCTCTATGAAGAAGGAAACGGCGGGCGCCATCTCCCTGCGATCGCGTGGGCCTTGCGCCGCCGCCTGCTGGGAACGAACGTCGGCCGTTGGGATTACCTTGCGAGCCTGATCGAGATGTGGAAGGACGATCCTGAAGGAATATTTCCCGATCCTCAGTCCATCGGCATGGCTTCGCCGAACATGATTGCCTACCAGCGGTACAATGCTCTTTTGATGCTGATGGCCGGTATGAAGGACAACGAACTCAGCACGGCGGGGCCGATCGGCGGAATGGCCGCAGTGATGATTTACCAGTCGGGCGACGTATACGGACGTTCGCGATCGAATCCGGTGGCATTGCGCGCAATAGTTGTCGACAAGCTGCGGGAACGCATCCTTGGGCTGATGTTTGTTCCGGACGAGGCCTTGCCGCCCGAGCGGCAACCCACGCTGGACGATATCCTCTCCGGCAGCGTGAAGGGGAAGCTCTACGATGCCTACCGGCAGAGCTGGGTTGCGAGTCCGGAGGAGACTTACGTGGCCGCCGGGAACGCACCGTTGCGCGCGTCGGTGGCACAACTCCAGTCCATTCTCGATGCGCCCCTGGAGACGGTGGACGTAGACGGCAAACCGGTCCCGACCGTGGCGAGCGGGCTCAGCGATGCGGAACGGCAACTGCTGCAGTCACGCGGCCTGCTGAATGCACAGGGGATGATTACGCCCTGGGTGATATCCCGGGATTCGCTGGATTCACCGGAAAAACTTCTGACTCCGGAACTTTGGGATTCCATTTACAGGGTGCCGAAAGGCGATGTGACGATCGAGCACATCCAGCACGCGTTTTATATGGCTGCCAATTACGGCTTCCAGATTCTCAACGGCAACTTCGCGGCTGCGATCGACGACTACGAGTTGAAGCAGCGGTTCATGAACGATCTTGCCACCTACCGAATCGATGTCTCGTGGCTGTGGACGCTGGTCCGCCACCAGGCAGTCATCACCAGGGATGGATACCTCAAACGGCCGGCCCTTACGAAAGACGGCGTGGAACCGGCGATCAACGATCTGCAGGTCAAGGCCGGCACACGCTTCGATCGGGGGTTGTTCGACAAGGTCTGGGATCATCACAACGAATGGACGGCGGAATTTTTCGCCGAACTGGACCGCCGTGGCGATCCGGGCCGTTTCGATCGCGGTAAGGCGCCGGTCATTATGGAACTTCTGAAACGGCAGCTGCTTTCGCCTCGATATATCCAGCACAGCGCCCGTGTGCTGTTCGTAGTGGCGGAGGCCAACGAGCGGGAGCGTTCGCAGATTCTGGAGGCGTTATTCGATTTGTCCCGGGAGGAGACGGTAGAGCGGGTGGAAGCAGGCAAATTCGACCGGAAGGCCCTGGCGGCGTACGACTATGTCTATGATATTTCTCCGGACGGGCAGAGGGCTGATGAGCATGGCCGCAACCAAAATACGAAAGGCAAAAGCTCATAACCACGAAATACTTGGGGCAGCAGAGCCGCAACCAAAATTCAAAAACAAAACCCTCAACCACGAAAGGCACGAAATACACGAAAGAAAACAATAGGATAAGGTTGCATGATGGGCACAGCGCTTCATCGTGCCCACCGCCTTGCGCTCGGAACCAAGTGATGGGTGACACGGGCAACGTGGTTTTGGTTGCCCGTGCCGCAGGCAAGAGGGACTGGTAATTCTACGCGAAGCCTCTTGTCCTCCGGACCCAGGCAACGTTAAAGCCTGTTGCCTGGGCCACCCGCGAACGTCGTTTCCCGTGGGGAACCCCAAGTGAGAGCTTGGGAACCAGCGAATGACATAAATCAAGGATGGGGTGGTGCAGATGAACTCGAAGCGTGAATCTGGCAGAAGAGCGCCACACCTCCGTCATCCCGGCCGTGCTTTTGAGCCGGGATCCAGCGCCGGGAACCGAAACCCGGTTCGGACGAGAAAAAACGCTTCTGAGTGGAAAGCCCTGTTGAGTTGAGGCACGGTTTCCTGACCGTGCCGCCGCGCTCTGCTCCCCCACCGTTCTATTGTCATTCATGGAGTTGTTCTACAGAAGCGGCAGGTTCTTCGGGGCCTCGGTAAAAGAGAACAACGTGGCTTTCGCTTCGACAAAATAGAAAGTGATGAAAGTCTCGTCATCCGTTCCTTTGGGATAAATCCGCAACAGGTTGGGAGCTTCGTCGAAGGCTTTTACTTTTGCTTCCCTGCTGCCGTCAAAGGCAATCCTGCCGCGTATTCTCAGCCAGGAAACGCCGTCGTTCCCCATGTCCGATATTTCGATATCAGGGTTTGCAGCCAGTTGCCTGTAGACGTCCTTGGTCGTGTTCGTACAGAAATAGAGCAGATTGTTCCTTTTCATGACGAAACCAAACGGCCGCACCCTTCCCTTGCCCTCATCAACGGTAGCGATGTGAAAAACGGGGTTGGCCTTCAAAAAATCGTACGCAGTATTCATGATCGTAATCTCCCGATAGGTTCTTTCTGCAATTTCTTTCCAGCCCGGTAGCTTCAGTCAAATCTATATGCCCGGGGGCATTATACAAGTGTCTTCGGTTGTTCCGTCAGCCGTGATTTCTCTTACGTTTTACATTCAAGTT
Source organism: Pseudomonadota bacterium (assembly GCA_023416335.1). Next base: position 39,580 of record JAEZHY010000088.1, read on the forward strand.
GCATAAACTGCTCGAATCACACGGGGCAGGGAGTAGATTCTTAGGTGAAGGAGGCCCAATATGGCGAAAAAGGCGGTTACTGACGACAAATCGATCGAGGAAGCCCGTCTCATCGGTAAACACGCCACGAATGAAGGCGCGGAGGCTGAAGCTCCCGGTGAATCCATCCAGCGTCGAAAACATATCGAGATCCTCGATATGTTCCATTCCACCGATTACGACGCCGATTACGATTACAAAAAACAGCGCAAGAAACCATGACAGGCTTTGTTGGCTAAAACATCGGGCGCAAGCATATCAATAAGGGAAGAACTGCCGACAGTGATCTTCACAAATTTTGAAACCCTGCAAAGACTGCCGTCCCGCGCGTTTCCATAAAGGGCCTTCTTATTGGTCGGGACTGCCCCCGAAGGCCCCGATGTCTCGATCCAATATTCCAGGCTTGTGTTAAATCATCACTGTATCCCCGCGGATTCTTCCCTGCCTCCGTAAATCTTGCGAAGTTTCGGTTTTTCTATTTTGCCCGTGGGGTTGCGGGGGACCGGCCCGAAAATGATCCTTCGCGGCCTTTTGTATCGAGGCAGGGACTCGCAGAAACTCATGATCGCCTCCGCGGTCAGTTCCTGGCCGGCCTTGACCTGAACCACGACTGCGGCAATCTCTCCCAAGCGGGTGCTGGGCAGCCCGATCACAGCCACATCCTGGATATTGGGATGTGCCTGGAGGAAGTCTTCTATCTCGACGGGATAGATGTTTTCCCCGCCCGTTATGATGACGTCTTTTTTTCTGTCCACAAGCCAGATGAAACCATCCTCATCCTGGCGGGCCATATCTCCGGTGAAGAGCCAGCCCTCGTGCAGGACTTCTCTGGTTGCTTCGGAGTTCCTGTAATATTCTTTCATAACCCCCGGCCCTTTGACCGCGAGTTCCCCGATTTCGCCCCTCTCGAGCTGGTTCCGGTCGGAGTCGACGATCTTGAACTCCCAGTCAAATCCCGGCATCCCAATAGCGCCGACCTTATGCATGTTCTCCAGGCCAAGGTGCACGCAACCCGGACCCGTGCACTCCGTCAGACCATAATTGGTATCGTATTGGTGATGCGGGAATACCTTCTTCCACTGCTTGATCAGGCTCGGCGGAACCGGCTGCGCCCCGATGTGCATGAGCCGCCACTGGTCCAGTTGATAGTTCTTGAGACTGACATCGTGGTTCTCTACGGCAAAGAGGATATCCAGTGCCCAGGGGACCAGCAGCCAGACGATGGTGATCTTCTCTTCGGAAACCGCCTCGAGTATCCAACGTGGTTCGACGCCTTTCAGGATAACCGCCCTGGCCCCGACTATGAAGTTCCCGAACCAGTGCATTTTTGCGCCCGTGTGATAGAGAGGCGGAATGCAGAGGAAATTGTCATTGTGTATCTGATGGTGATGACAATTCTCGATATAGCAGGCAGCCTCCAGGTTTCTGTGTGTCAGGAGCGTTGCCTTTGGAGTACCGGTTGTACCTGAGGTGAAGTAGAGAGCCGCATCGTCTGCAATGTCGATGGAGACCTCGGGGCTGATCGGGCTTCCCGATGTGAGTAATGCCTCAAAAGGCTCGGCATATTCCGGCCGCACGGCTTCGGGTCCTACGAAGATGAAGCTTTCAACCGTATCGAGACTGTCTTTAATCGCATTGACGCGTTCGATGAATTCTTCACCGAATATGAAAATCCCGGCTTCGGCCACTTCGGTACAGCGTTTTATGGTTTTTGCTTCGAACCGGAAGTTCAGAGGGACGGCCCAGGCGCCCGTTCTCAGAATGCCGAAATAGACCGGCAGCCATTCCAGGCAGTTCATCATCAGGTGGATTACCCGGTCCCCCTTTTTCACCCCTTTTTTCAAAAGGCCATTGGCAACACGATTGGCCTGTTCGTCAAAAGTCTTCCAGGTGATTTCCTTCCGGCTGCCACGGGCCGGGTCTCTTTCCACCAGCGCAATTTCCGATCCGTACATCCGAGCGTTTCGACCCAGCATTTCAGTAATGAGCATGATTATCCTCTTGTCCGCATTTCCATTGTATTGGGATTGGGCGCTCGAACTCTCACAGGCCAAGGAGGGCGTCCTTGCAGAAGCCAGTAGGGGAAGTTCGCGATTCCGCGTGAAGTCGTATCATATAAGGACAGGGCGATCAAGGCTGCAAACGCCCGGGGGCGGATGTTCGAGCAACCGGGTGGCGGGAAATCTTAATGGCTGTTTTGTCCTCCATCGGCTGGCGGCAGAACGAATTAAAGCTTGAATATGTTTCTCGAATTGGGGATCATTGATAATCATCGGCGAAACTTCCGGCATATCGAGGAGGAATCAATGGACACGGCAGCAATCGTGATCTTCGCGGCAATCATGGCTGCGCTCTGGTACGCGATCGACAGGTGGATTCTGCCCAACCTTGGGCGCACCGGCTGAATACCCTATTCCTCCGGAATCGGTGATTTCGTGAAAGAGAAAAAGTCCTGCTAATAGTCCTTCGTGCACTTTTCTCATAAGAACTGATTGACGAATTCCCAAAGCGAGCAGTATATTTCCCTCTGGTCGGCAGTTCACCCAGGCGTCGCCGCCCCGTGAGGGGTGCTAAACCTGCCTCAATATACAATCGACCGGACACCTTATCCCGTGCCGAGTCGGAAGACGGCGACCACCGACACATCCCATCAGGACCGGCACGCTTATCGAGGATAAGCTATGTCCAGAACTCTATTGCCCTTCCATTCGGACGACATTTCCGCTCTGGCCCGATCTCTCAAGAACCAGCTTGCCAATTGCGAGTCTCCGCCGAGCCATCTCGATCTTTTGAACATGCTTGCGCGTGCAAACGGGTACCGGAATTTTCAGCACTACCGTGCCGAAATCGAACCTCCGGAACAGCCGGAGGCTCGCCCGGCCGAGGTTGCACCTGTACCTGAACCTGTATCTCAACCTGCACCCGCGCCCGAACCTGTCGACTTTGCGCGCGTAAAACGCCTGGTCCGCATGTTCGACCGCGAGGGAAAGCTCGGGCGCTGGCCTTCAAAGCGCAGCCAGCAGGAACTCTGCCTCTGGGTGATCTGGTCGAAAATCCCTGCGCGGCAGGTCATCTCCGAAAAAGAGATCAACCAACTGCTGAACGACAATCATCATTTCGGCGATCATGCGCTTTTGCGGAGATGGCTCTGCGATTACGGAATGATGAGCAGGACGCGGGACGGCCGTGAGTACCGCCGGATTGAAAAAAGTCCGCCGGCCGAAGCGCTGGAATTGATCCGCCGGGTCGGCTCGAATCAAACCGAATAGAGACCGAAAGGTTCCCTGAAAGCTGTGCTTTAAGAAAATTTATCCGCGGGTTCCCAAGCTCCGGCTCATATGCGTCAACTTACCGGGGATTCTTCCCAAGAGAGTTGTGGCGCGGTTTCCTGACCGCGCCACTTCGAGGCACTCGTTGGACGTGCTCTCATAACCGTGCACCTAGCACAAGAATCTTTATTTATCCCCTTTGGGGAAAATCGGAGCGTTAGCTTGGCCAATCCCAGGGTGGCGCTCCGCTGACCCTGGGCTATCCTGTTTAGCGCTTTCGGCGCAAGAAAAACATTGCCTACACTTTAAGCCAATGAGCTCCGGCTTGGGAACCACGTCCCGGTAGGCCGGATGTTTTAGAACATGAAACTCTATCAATCTTCCGGCATGCCCTCCGCCAGCCTCTTGCGCTAACGCGCCCGATACGAATCCGGGCTACTCGTGGGCCACCCGCCACCCGCTTGTATGAAACTTCATTTTTCAGGACCGTGGGGTGGGTGCGATCCCGGTTTTGTGGGACGTAACCCATCGCCTTAAACTCATTACGATCAAATTGCCTCTTGAACTACTAAGGGTTCGATTTTATAGCCCATTTTTTTAAGTGTAGCAGTGAACGAGGCCAAACGGCGTTTAGCGAAACGCTCTTCATAAGCTTGTGCTCCAGCATCGACATAAGGCTGGCCGTAACGGACCAATCGGTAAATCAGTTGAGCCAATTTGCGGGCTGTGGCAAAAACGGCAACGGAGGCCCCTTTGCGATAGGAAATGCGACGATAATAAGCGCCTAGCGCTGTTTTCGAATTTCGCAAGGAAGTAGCTGCCATACGTAAAGCAGCGCATACGCGAGTGCAGGTAACCGCTTTGAACTTGCCCGGGACTTTTTTGCCGGCGCTAATAGATATGTTAGGAGCAAGTCGAAGGTATGAAACGAAATGCCTTTCGTCGGTAAATGCGGAGAAGTCAAGCCCGAGTTCACTGATTACAACGGCAGCAGTGTCTACGCCAATCCCATCAATGGTGGTGAGGTCAATGCCGGTCATTCGATAAAGGGCTTGGCGCATGGGTTCCTGTCCGCACTTTGCCATGGCTTGGGCTTTTGATTTGGTTGCCGGTGGCGGTGCGCATAAGTCTTTGCCTTCTGGAGGCTGCAGCGATTCAATATAGCTGGATATTTCCGCATCGTAATCGGCCAGGACGGTACCCAGTTGATCATAAACCTTAAGGGCCTGTGCCAGGTTGAACAAATGCTCGGGACGCCAGTTACCGGTCAATTCTTGAGTGATTTGGTTTTTCGACTTTTGGCAGCGACGATCACGCAAGTTCGCCAGAGTTTCCGGGTTACGCTCACCATCGACAATGGCACGGATAATGGCCATACCGGTAACACCGGTAATATCAGAGACTGCATGATGCACGCAGACATTCATTTGGTCGAGACTTTTCTGAATGCGCCGGACCCAGTCGGAACGTTGGTCTACAATTGTGTTGCGTTCACGGATGAGAGCACGCAGGCGACAGATGTCATCATCAGGTCGAAAAGAACCGTGAAGCAGCCCGCATGTGTGTAGTAATTGGAGCCACTGGCAATCGAGCATATCGGTCTTTCGGCCAGGAACATGACTGATTTGACGGGCATTGACTAAGAAGACCTCAAAACCACTACCGTCAAGTATTTCAAATAAAGGAATCCAGTACACACCGGTGCTCTCCATGGCCACGGTTACTACGCCTTGCTCCTTGAGCCAGTCTGCAAGACGATACAGCTCAGGAGTCGTGGTTGCGAAACGCTCCACGTTAGGTTCTCCATCATCCTGCGGGGGCCCTGCAACCCAATGCTCGCGTGCACCGAGATCAATTCCGGCCGCGTTGGGCTGAATTGGCGCCAGTACATGGTGCGACTTCTTGTTCTCGGTAACCTGATTTTTAATCTGCTTGCGGGCCATCGCCTTTCATCTCCTTGGCTGGGGGTTATGGACGACAGCCCGAGATGGCTTGTAAAATATTCTTGTATGGGAGAGTGCACATGCCTCATCAGTGATAAAAAGCCTCTCGGAACCATGCTCTTGTAGGGGCATAAATGCTCCAGAGAAAATAGGGCCTTGACTGCTGCCGTTCATGCTTCCCTTATAAACGACTCGGCAGCACAAGTGCTGAAGTTTCGTTCTCGATAAAACTCCGTCCAAAGACGAGGCGGCGCCGCTCTTATGAAACTTCAATTCAAATCCGGGGTTGATGAGATGATCATTGATCCGCCTCTTCCTTTTTGAAAAGACCCAATATGAGCCGCTCCAAGCCGCAGGCACTGTTCCTCTCCAGATCAGGCTGCCTTCTTTAGTTCCAGACCCCACACTGAAGCGGCTTCCTTGGCGAAGTCTTCGTACCGGCGAGGCGGGTGACCAATCAATTTTGTCACAGTCTCGACGTCACCTTTCTCTGCTGTAAAGCTGCGTTCGAGATATCCCTGGAACATGACGCGCATGTCGAAGGCAGCCCATGATGGCGCCGTCTTTCTCATTTGCTCTTCGAACGCGTCCATGTCGTGCCCGGCATATCGGACTTCTTTTCCCAGCAGCTTGCTCCATATGGAAGCAACGTCTTTTCCGCTAAGATTGACGGGACCAACCAGGTTGTAGGTCTTGCCAAGATGGCCGCTGCCGGTCAACGCGATGACCGCAGCTTCAGCGATGTCCCGGACATCCACAGCGGGGATGCCAACATCTCCAAGCGGCATCGGGTACACTCCGACCTCTGTAATCGCATCCTTCAATGCCAGGTCGTTCTGGAAGAAATAGCTCGGGCGTATGATCGTAAAAGGCAGATCGGACTCATGCAACACGCTTTCGATTGCGAATTTGGATGCGAAGTGAGGAGCGTCTTTCAATGCTTCCGTTTTAAAAACAGAATGATACACGATATGCTGAAGATTTAGCCGCTTGGCCAGACCGACAGCGATTAAGCCCTGGGTCAGTTCGTCAGGTACAACAGCATTCAGCAAATAAAGTTTATCGACGTTTTGAAGCGCCTGGTGAACTGAAACAGGGTCCAGCAAGTCGCCTATAACAGTCTCAACTCCATTGGGAACTCTCGTTGAAGACTCTTTCCTGCGAATCAGCGCACGTACGTTTGCGCCGCGTTTAACCAGTTCGTCGATTACTTTAGAACCGACAGTGCCGGTGCCGCCTGTCACCAGAATCTTCATAAGTGTGTCCTCCCTTGATTTCCTGCTGCAATTGGAAATCGGTCCATGGAAAATACTTCGCTGGGAACTGCAAACCCAAGCAGGTTAATGAACCTTCACCATGGTTTAAAGGTATGGTGATGAGGCACTGTGTCAACGTGATGCCGAAGGCCGGTTGCTTGCGGCCGCATGTTACCGTGGCATGGTCCCTCCGGCCCCTTTATGGCACCTTTACGACATGAACGGATCGGGTTGCCCTTGGATAAGGTGGGGCAGCGATGTCGGGACAATCCCTTATGGCGAGGCACATTAAGGGCCTTCCATTCCAGAGGAGGTTGCATTTGAATGCACTCCTGTAGAATCGGATCAGGGGCGAGCATCTTCGAGTCCACCGCCCCTCTGCACAGAACGAATCAAAACCAAAAATGGGATTGAAGAGACTACGCAAATGTTTGTCGAAGGGAAATTTTGAGGGTTTGACAAATTACAACTTTCACTGCCGTAAACCCGCCCATTGTGAAATCAAATCCGGTCTGATTTGCTGTAGTATTTTGCCAACCGCGGGCAAGGCCGGGCTCGAAATAGAGGCCCGAGCGGCCCGAATGCGAGCCCAGGAAATCGAATCCAAGCTTGCCGTCTGCGTCGCGTGCAGAATCGCATGTTGGGGCGGTGGTGAGCGTCAGGCTCCCACCGTTTGAATAGTCGAGGCTGAACCTCTTGCCCGCTCCGGTGACGCCGAAATCGGAGAAGCGAATATTGTTGAGGCGATTGGAAAGGGCATGCGCCTGAAGAGCCGAACCCGCGAATGCGAGCGTGGAAAATGCGGCCGATTTGTCGGAAGAAATCTGCTGCATTGCATCCCGAACAGCCGATGAGGCGCCCAAGTGATCGATCGAGTTCAGGGCATTGTTCAGATCCCCTTTGGTCACACCGGCGATGCTGTTGAGCATGTTTCCAACTGCCTGCAGATTGCCGGAGAGATCAAGTCCGGTTATGTAGTCGCGCAGGACAATCAGGTCGACGCTGTTCGGATTATAGAGCGTCTTCAGAGATAGAGTCGGGGTAAGGTACGGGTTAACAGAGAAGGTGCCGGTTATACCCCCTGTTGCCGTGAGCACACCGGAGAGGAGCCGGTTTGCCTCGGGAAAATAGCATTCCGTAAATACCGCCCTGAGTTTGCCGTCGAGAGTGGCCGTGCCGTTGACGTTCACTTTGTCGTAGCTCGTTGCGGAGCCGATCTCGGCGCCAAAGGTGCCGGTTGACGTTTGTGTGAAGCCGCCGGTTATATTGAGAGTTCCGACTGAGTTGCCGGCACTTACCATTCCGCTGTTTACGAAGTTGCCCGAGATCGTTCCGCTTCCGCCAAGAAAGCCGGAGGTATTGTTCAGTAAGGCTCCGTTTCCGGTTAGAGCCCCATTTACAAAAATGGCCCACTGGTTGTCGAGTCCCTGTCCGCTGAGTGTGACGGTACGGCCCGCTTCGATCACAACGGGAGTAGAGGAATAGTTTGCAAGACCGTTTGCGGCTGTAAAGTCGGCTTCCAGATTTAGCACGCCGTAGTTCAGAAGTCGCCCGTTAAAGGTTCCGCTCGTATAGTTGAAAGTTCCGCGGTTCTCCAGGCTGCCCTGGACTTCGCCTCCCTGCTGGGTGAAATTGACGGCACTCAGAGTGCCGCCGGTCTGGTTGAAAATGCCGTTCTTATTCAAGAGGATGGAATCGGTTACGAGGGTGCCTCCTTTCAGATCATATCTGCCGAAGGAAAGAGGATATTTTTCGCCCTGACCGACATTCATTGCGCCGGACCAATTAATACCGCCGGTCTGTGTGAAAACCGCATTGATGAGCGTGATTGAATCGGCCGTAAGACTGCCGCCTGAGAGATTGTAGAGCCCGGTGTAGTAAATGGGTCTGGACCAGGAGATCGGTCTCATGTCATGACCCAGGGTCATGGCGCCTGTGATATTGACTCCACCGGTCTGAGTCAATTCACCGTGTATTTCCAGATACTGAGAAGAGAACTCTCCACCGCTGAGAATATAAGTCCCTTTCCCTTCCGAATAGGTATCGTCTCCCATGGGCTTTCCATTAATTGTGACTCGGCCGGCCGAATTGATACCGGCACTCTGTATGAATGTTCCATCCCCCCAGCCGGCTATCCTTTCATATCCGGCGGATAGGGAGCCGCCTGCCAGTTTGTAGGTGCCGGAGGCCTTTGAGTCAGGCGCATAGACGCCGCCCATGTCGCCCAGAATAAGATTTACTGTCGAGACCGTTCCGCCATTCTGAATAAAGAGTCCGGTGCCTGCTTCACCTACACTTATTGAAGATCCGGAACCATAACCTCCGCCACACCCTCCCTCGCAGGGATCGGGCATGGGCGTGGCAACGGTTCCTTCATTCAAAACATATGTTCCCATTCCACCCTCGGAAAAGCCGAGGGTAATACCTGCGTTAACGATTCCGCCATTCTGAGTGAATATGCCGGTGCCACGCGAACCGGGGTATGCGCCGACAGTCACTCCTCCATAAATACTGCCATTATTCAGAGTGTAAGAACCGCTTCCACCGCGGGTTCCCACATAAATACCCCCTTCATTTTCTCCTCCATTTTGCGTAAAACTGCCGTTGCCGTTGTAGCCAACATATTCCATACCTCCTGAAAGTCTTCCGCCGTTCAAGACGTAAGTCCCGCTGCTTCCCGACTGGTAGCCCAAATAGAGATAGCCCCCCATTCTTGCTGTTCTTGTGTTGGTCCCGCCATTTTGGATGAAAGTACCACTGCCGGCGTCTCCGATCTTCTCATGGAGGAATGTGACCGTATCGGGAGAGTTGAGCGTGTAAGTTTCGCCATGGTCGATGGTAATGTCCTGCCCTCGACACGTCGGCACGGCAATTGCCGTCAGACAAGAAGTCAAAACCAGGCCCAGGAAAAATCGAGATGCTTTTATTCCACAAGGATGGAGAAAGGTCAGTCCGGCGATAATTCCGGAATGCAAAGAACCATGCAGCATGGATTACCTTTCATCTACAGAAGTTTGGTCTGTCTAAAATGAAGATTTGGATATTAGAAACGAATATCAAACAATCCATCTGATCGATCGCCTGGATCGGCATTCAAAAAGAGCTGCAGTTTGTCTTGCCAGAGGCATTTCTATCCTATTGCAGAATAGCTCATCAAGTTTGGCCCAGATCATATAATGAATGTCTGGATAATAAATATGCAAGAATTATACAAGAGTTATGGGGTCTTGGGATGACCTGATTAAACGCAGTGCCGGCATTGATTCGACATGCCTGGTTTATTTTGCAGGCATTAGACAACTGTGCAATTCACTGAACATTTGTAAAGTTAGATGCACAGTTGTCACGAATGTGCTCCGTTTTGCAGAGTGCTTTAACTGACATGAGTGGAATTGGCAGGGTAAATGGAATATGGATGGTTTTCGACATACCCAGGGTGATTACCCTGGGCTCCAATTTCTTCAATTATTCAGCGACCTCAGCGCAAGTGGGCCTCTCCCCCCTTACGTTTACAGTGGTGGGACTTTGTATCCGGACGCGAAACGCAGGAGGCCAAACGGAGGAACTGCCGGGAGAACTTGGGAACCAGCAGATGCCGGCACCGCAACGACGGGAAAAAATTGGCGGTGGAATGGCGGCGAAAGAAAGGAAATCCTTGGATGGCCGGACGGTGGGCACGATCAAACCGTGCCCACCCTACCTCACTCGCGCCACTCTTGACTTATGGCATTGTTTTGGTGATTTCTTGTACTTAATGGGCAAAAGACTTCGTTTTTCAATGCCGCACGGCGATCTCGGGATCGAATTCAAGCTCGTGCTTCAGGTTGCGTTCCATGAGTTCGTGGACGACCTCGCGCGGTGACTTGTCCTCGTAGAGAACGCGGTAGATCTGCTCCGAGATGGGCATCTCCACTTCCATGCGCTTTGACAGGAAATAGATCGACTTGGCGGTAATGACGCCTTCCGCAACCATGCGCATGCCGCCGAGGATCTCGCTGAGCTTTTTGCCCTGACCGAGCTGCATGCCGACGGTCCGGTTGCGGCTCAGGTCCCCGGTGCATGTGAGCAGCAGGTCACCGACGCCCGCCAGTCCGGAGAAGGTGAGCGGGTTGGCGCCCATCTTGACCCCCAGTCTGGATGTTTCGGCAAGGCCCCGGGTTATCAGGGCGGCGCGCGTGTTATACCCGAATCCCAGGCCGTCGCAGACTCCCGCGGCAACCGCAATGACGTTTTTCGAGGCTCCCGCGATCTCGATGCCTACCTTATCCAGGCTCGTGTAGATCCGGAACCTGTTCGTAGAGATGGCCTGCTGGATCTCGCGGGTGAGGTCGATATCCTCTCCGGCGAGGGTTACGGCGGTCGGTATGCCCTGCATCACTTCTTTGGCAAAAGACGGACCCGAGAGGCTCAGCACCCGAATGCGGCTCTCCGGGGGCAGGAGTTCTCTCCAGATCCCGGACATGGTGAGCAGGGTCTCGTTTTCGATCCCTTTAGTCGCGCTGACGATTATCGCATCTTCGCGTAGCCGGGCCAGCATCTGTTTGGCGACGCCACGGTAGACGTGCGAGGGCACGACCATGAGAATCAGCCGGCAGTCTTTCACCACGTCCTCCAGGCTGTTATGGGCGTGCAGCCTTTCGTGGAGGCGAAATCCGGGCAGGTAAAAGTTATTTTCCCGCGTTTTCTGAATGGTCTCGCACAGGTCTTTTTCAAAAACCCACAGATTTACCTCAAAACCCTTGTCGGCGAGGAGATTTGCCAGGGTGGTGCCCCAGCTTCCGGCCCCGATTACGCCGACGGGCCCTATGCTCTTAATCAATTTTCGCCATCCTCTCTGGTCTCTTCCCTGGAGTCGTCAGTCTCCTGGAGAACCGTCAGATCGACCACTTTTTCACCTTCGTCGAGCCCGATCAGTTTGACGCCCTGGGTGACGCGGCCGATCTTGCTGATCTGGGCAACGGACATGCGTATGAGGCGGCCGCGGTCGGTAATCAGCATTATGTCGTTTTCTTCAGCGACCTGGCGGAAGCCTATGACTGCACCGTTTCTGTCGGTGACCTTGATATTGAGTACGCCTTTTCCGCCCCGCGACTGGCAGCGGTAGAATTCTTCCGGCGTCCGTTTTCCGAAACCTTTTTCCGTTACTACGAGGATGCACTTGCCGGGGTCGATCACATCCATCCCGACCAATACTGTGCCTTCCACGTACATGCCTCGTACTCCGCGGCTCACGCGGCCCAAAGGTCGGAACTCCTCTTCGTTGACGCGGATGCATTTTCCCTCGCCGCTCATGAGGAAGATATCGCGCTTGCCGTCCGTGATGCAAACCGAGATGAGTTCGTCGTTCTCATCCAGGTTGATTGCGCGGATGCCGTTCGATCGCGGATTGGCGTAAGCGGAGAGTTCCGTCTTCTTTATGATGCCGTTCCGGGTGGCCATGACTGCGAAGTGGCCCGGGGAAAACTCGCGAACCGGGAGGATGGTCTGGATCTTTTCACCGTCCTGAAGCGGAAGAAGATTCACCACGGCCTTGCCCAAAGCGGACGGCCCGACTTCGGGAATCTCGTACACCTTGAGCCAGAAAACCTGTCCGCGGTTTGTGAATACGAGAAGATAGTCGTGCGTTACCGCGGTGAAAAGAGTTGTGACGACGTCTTCTTCGCGGGTGGACATGCCGGTCCGTCCCTTTCCGCCGCGATGCTGGCTGCGGTAAATGGAAAGCTGAGTCCTTTTTATGTAGCCGGCCCGCGAAATCGTAACAACCATCTCCTCCGAGGGGATCAGGTCCTCGATGCAGATGTCTGCGGCATCGGCGATTATTTCAGTCCTGCGCCCGTCGGTGAACTCTTCCATGAGTTCGGAGATTTCTCCGCGTATTACCTGGTCCACCAAGGCGGAAGAGGCCAGGATGGCCCTCAGGCGTTCGATCTCCTTGAGGAGGTCCCGGTATTCCTGGATGATTTTATCGCGTTCGAGTCCGGTCAGGCGCTGCAGCCTCATATCCAGAATCGCCTGGGCCTGCACTTCGGTGAAGGCGAACCGCTCGATCAAGTTCTGCTTCGCTTCCGGGGGAGTGGGTGCGGCACGGATGATGCGGATGACTTCGTCGAGGTTTTCGAGCGCTATCTTCAAGCCTTCCAAGATGTGGGCGCGCTTTTCGGCCTGCCTCAGTTCGAATTGAGTGCGTTTTACAACGACCTCGCGGCGGAAATCCAGAAAGTGCTGGAGGATGCCCTTAAGGTTCAGGATCTCCGGCCGGTTGTCCACAACGGCCAGCATGATGATGCCGAAGGTGCTCTCGAGGGCCGTATTCTTATAGAGCTGGTTCTCGATGACCTTCGGTTCGTCGCCCTGGCGCAGTGTGAGCACAATCCGCATTCCCTGCCGGTCGGATTCATCCCGGATGTCCTGGATGCCTTCGATTTTCTTGAGCTTTACCAGTTCCGCGATGCGCTCCAGCAGCTTGGCCTTGTTCACCTGGTAGGGAAGTTCGGAGATAATAAGGTGCGTTCTTCTGCCCGATTCCTCGACTTCCACGCGGCCCCGCATCTTTACCGCACCCTTGCCGGTTTCATAGGCTTCGATCACCCCTTGGCAGCCGCAGATAAAGCCGGCGGTCGGGAAATCGGGACCGGGAATATACCGCATGAGCTGCTTGACCGTAATGTTGGGGTCGTCCAGAAGCGCAAGAAGCCCCTTACTCAACTCTCCGAGGTTGTGCGGAGGAATGTTGGTCGCCATGCCGACCGCGATGCCGGACGAGCCGTTCAGGAGCAGGTTGGGCACGCGCGTCGGGAGGACTGTCGGCTCGAGAAGGGTGTTGTCGTAGTTGGGCTGAAACGGGACCGTTTCTTTTTCTATGTCCCGCATGAACTCCATCCCGACTTTTGCGGTGCGGATTTCTGTGTACCGCATCGCGGCCGCCGGGTCACCGTCGATGGAGCCGAAGTTCCCCTGCCCGTCAACCAGCGGATGGCGCATGGAGAAGTCCTGCGCCATGCGGACGATCGCGTCGTAGACTGCCGAATCTCCGTGTGGATGATACTTACCTATGACGTCGCCGACGATGCGGGCCGATTTCTTGTAGGGCTTGTTGTAATCGTTGTTCAACTCGTGCATCGAAAACATGATGCGCCGATGCACGGGTTTCAATCCGTCCCGCACGTCCGGTATTGCGCGCCCTATGATTACGCTCATCGCGTAGTCGAGATAGGAGAGCTTTATTTCGTCGGCAATGTTTATAGTTTTGAGATCCATTAGTTTCCCTGTGAGACATCGAAAAAGTTAAATGTATCGCGCCTGAAGCAAGAACGAGTTCGTCGGCCCCCGCCAACGGAGTTAGACTCCAGCCTCGGACTAAATATCCAGTTCCCTGAAATCCAGGGCGTTGGTCTGGATGAAATCGCGCCTTGGCTCAACCGGATCGCCCATGAGCGTCTTGAAGAGTTCGTCGGCCAGGTACTGGTCTTCAACCCTCACCTGCAGCAGAGTTCGCTTATCCGGGTTCATGGTGGTGTCCCAGAGCTGTTCCGGGTTCATTTCACCGAGACCTTTGTATCTCTGGATATTCGTGCCTTTCCTCGCCTCGTCCATGAGGTACTGGAAAAAATCCCTCGGATTGTCGAACTGCGATTCATTCTGGTTGTCCTTGACCCTGTACGGGGTGTTGTGCAGCAGGGACAACTGCCTGTAGAGCGAAAGGAGCTTCCTGAATTCGATCGATGTCAGGAAATCGTAGCCGATCCGTCTTTTGTGCTGGCCGTTGGCCGCTTCCATTATTTCGAGGTCGTAGCCGCGGTGTTCCTCGTCTTCCTCGATCGAGACCACCAGGTAGCCGGCTTCCTCCAGCTTCACCCTGAGCACGGAAGCACATTGTTCCTCATCGGCATGTTCCAGGTCGTTTTCATCGAATATCCGGATCATCTGCTCAATCAGCTTTTTGGGCATGCCTTTCTGTGCCTGTCGCTCCAGCCAGTCCTCGTAGCGGGATAAGGTCTTGAGAAGCGAGATGAGTTCCTCCGAAGGAAGCGGCGAATCGTTTCCGGGCAGGTAGACCTGTTTCTTCTCGGAAGCACGTTTGAGGAGCAGCGCGTTGAGGCCGTCGTCATCCTTGAGGTAGTGCTCGGTTTTTCCAACCGCCAGCCGATATAGCGGGGGCTGGGCGATGTAGAGATGACCGCGTTCGATCAGTTCCGGCATCATCCTGAAGAAGAACGTGAGCAGGAGGGTCCGGATGTGGGCGCCGTCGACGTCGGCATCGGTCATGATGATTGTCTTATGGTAGCGCAGCTTGTCCGGATTGTACTCTTCCTTGCCGATGCCCGTTCCCAGGGCGGAAATCATGTTCCGGATTTCCTGGTTTTCGAGCATTTTGTCGAAACGCGATTTTTCGACGTTCAAAATCTTGCCGCGCAGGGGGAGGATGGCCTGGAACGCGCGGTTCCTTCCCTGCTTTGCCGAGCCGCCTGCAGAATCCCCTTCCACGATGAATATTTCGCTCCTGGAGGGGTCCCTTTCCTGGCAGTCGGCCAGCTTTCCCGGAAGCGAATGATCGCTTAGAACGCCTTTCCTGCGGGTCAGCTCTTTTGCGCGCCGCGCGGCTTCGCGGGCCCGTGCCGCTTCCATGACCTTGTCCAGGATGGCTCGGATGATCTTCGGGTTTTCCTCGAAAAAAGTCGAAAGTTTCTCGTAGACGAGGTTTTCGACAAGACCCTTTACTTCGCTGTTCCCGAGTTTCGTCTTGGTCTGGCCCTCGAACTGCGGTTGCGAAATCTTCACGCTGACGATGGCCGTGATGCCTTCACGGACATCGTCGCCGATGAGCCGTTCCAGGTCCGGTGCCTTGATCGCTTTATTCTGGGTCGCGTACTGCTTGATCGACCGGGTAAGGCCCGCCTTGAAGCCGACGAGATGGGTCCCGCCTTCTTTGGTGTTGATGTTGTTAGCGAAGGTGAAGATCTTTTCGTTGTATGTCGAGTTGTACTGAATGGCCAGATCGGCCGTGATGCCCTGCTTTTCTCCCGATATGGAGATGATTTCCGGGAAAATGGGCTCCTTGTTCTTGTTCAGGTATTCCACGAACGAGATCAGGCCGCCCTCATAGTGGAAACTCTTTTCCTTCGGAATCCGCTCGTCGGAAAGCTCGATCCGGAGGCCGCTGTTGAGAAAGGCGAGTTCCCTCAATCGCTCCGCGAGAACGTCGAAGCTCATTTCCGTGGTCTCGAATATCTCCGCGTCGGGTTTGAACGTGATGCGGGTCCCCCGGCGCTGGGTTTCTCCCTTGACCTTGAGGTCCGTCTTCACCACTCCGCGTTCATAGCGTTGCGAGTAAACTTTACCGTCGCGCCTGATTTCCACTTCCAGGTACTCGCTCAGGGCGTTAACGACGGAAACGCCGACCCCGTGAAGACCGCCCGATACTTTATAAGTCGAATCGTCGAATTTACCGCCCGCATGAAGTTTTGTCATGACGACGGTTACGGCGGGGATGTGTTCCTTTTCATGAATATCGACGGGAATGCCGCGTCCGTTGTCGTCTACCGTGACGGATCCGTCCAGGTGGATTTGGACGCGAACATGATCGCAGTGGCCTGCCAAGGCTTCATCGATGCTGTTGTCCACGACCTCGTAGACCAGGTGATGCAGACCTTCTACCGCCACGTTCCCAATGTACATGGAAGGGCGCACGCGCACGGCACTCAGGCCCTCGAGGACCGTAATCTGCTGAGCGGTGTAATCATCCTGCGGAAGAGGGGTGGGCAGCATATCGGTGTTTTGCATAGAATTCCTGTCCTGTCTGACGTCTGTTAACAATGATACGATCTTGAGAAAATAAATCGAGGTAACCTCAGCATAAGCCACTGAAACCCCTTATAAAAACGAATTATTATACCACTTTAGAGAGCGTTTTTCAACGCAAATCGGGCGAGGGCAATGTCTATCGATTGAGTCTGGGAGCCACTTCACGGAAAGGCGGGGAACTTTCCGGCGGACAGTGTAATCCGAGTGAAATTGTAACCAAAGTACGATCGAAAAGCCAGAACCAGTGAGGATTAGGAGCCCGATGTTGTGTTTTTAAGAATTCAAGACATTAAAAGCTCTGGATCCCGGCTCAAAAGCACTGCCGGGATGACGGGTTGGGGAACTTGGTCACAAAATGCCCGGCAAGAAGGTTTGTCTCCATTTGGGCAACAGCCTCTCCAGCTTGGGAACCAGCGGCGTATTTCCTTAAGCAACAACATTGGGCTCTATCGTGCCCGCCGTCCGTCCCCTTGGAACAAACCTCATCGGGATGCCCGGGTGGTGGGCACCCCCAAAGAAAGCGGGGGTGCCCACCCTACATGGCTATCCGGCCTGCCGGGGCGGGGTTCCCAAGGCGGACCTTGGGAACCAGCGGCGTATTTCCTTTAAAGCAAACAACATTGAGCCCTATCGTGCCCACCGTCTGTCCTCTTGGAACAAACCTCAGCGGGATGGCCGGGACACGGAGAATCGCCCCCTGCATTATTTATCCTGATGGTATTACTTCAGATTCCTCAATGCTTTCTTAACCGAATCAAAACCGGCGTCGATTTCTTCCATCGAGAGAGCATACGAAAACCGGACGCATTTGTCTTCGCCGAAGGCGCTTCCGGGGACGGCCGCAACATGCGCGGCTTCCATGAGGTAGCCTGCCATATCGACGGAGTTGGAGATCGTCTTGTCCCCGGCTTTCTTCCCGTAGTAGGCACTGAAATTCGGAAACACATAGAAGGCGCCGTCCGGCTCGGGGCATGTCACTCCCGGCATTTCGGAAAAGTGTTCCAGAATGCGGCGGCAGCGTTTTTCAAATGTCCGGGCCATTTCAGCCACGACATCCTGGCTTCCGTTCAGCGCTTCGACGCTCGCCCACTGCGAAATGGATGTGGCATTGCTCGTGGACTGGCTCTGCAGGTCGGTTGCCGCTTTTATCGCCTGCGCATTGCCGACCAGGTATCCGATTCGCCAGCCGGTCATGCAGTAAGTCTTGCTGACCCCGTTTACTATGAAGGTGCGGTCGCGCAGCTTCTCTTCCACCATGGCCATATTGGCCCACTTGCGGCCGCCGAAGAGTATGCGGTAATAGATGTCGTCGCTCACGATCAGAACGTTCTCATGCCGCAGAAGTACCTCGGCAAGGGCTTTCAGGTTTTCCTCTCCGTAATACTTGCCGGTCGGGTTGGACGGGCTGTTGAGGATGAGCGCCCGGGTCTTCGGCGTGATCGCCTTTTCGAGTGCTTCCGGCCGCAGGATGAAGCCGTCTTCTTCCGGGCAGGAAACCGCTACGGTTTTTCCGTCGGCGAGCGCCACCATGTCCGGATAGCTGACCCAGTAAGGGGCCGGGATTATGACCTCGTCGCCGGGGTCGAGTATGGTAAGGAAAAGATTATAGAGAGCCTGTTTCCCGCCGCAGGAGATCATTACGTTTTCGCGCTTGTAGGCCAGTCCGTAGTCGGCTTTGAGAGTATTGCAGACGGCGTCTTTGAGTTCGTCGATTCCGCCAACCGGGGTATACCGGGTTTTCCCCTTCCGGATGGCCTCGATGCCGGCATCCCGTATGGGCTCCGGCGTGTCAAAATCGGGCTCGCCGACACCGAAATTGATGACGTTTACCCCACTCTGTTTGAGGGCCTTAGCTTTTGCGTTGATGGAGAGCGTAGCTGAAGGTTGGATCCTGCCGATTCTGCTTGAAAGTCTCATTTAAGTCCCTCTGTTGTGATCATTTCATGTGTGGCATAACAAACGGATATAAGATAAAGCCCGTTTGCCGGAGCAGTAGCGCCCGCCTTCCTGCGGTCCTTGCTTGCCAGTATGCGGGCGAAATCTTCAGGCGTCCGTTTTCCCTTCCCGACCTCGACGATGGTGCCGGTCAAGTTCCTCACCATATGGCGCAGGAAACCGTTTGCTTCATAGGTGAATTTCAGATGGTCGGGACGAGGCTGTTCCATGAATGCCCTGAACATATTGCGTTCTGTGGAATTAACCGGAGATCCGGAAGCCATGAAGGCGGAAAAGTCGTTGAGCCCGCGGATCATCCGCAGGCATTCTTCCATGGGAGCGGTTTGAAGCGGCTGCCGAACGTGCCATGCGTAATTGCGCAGAAGGGCCGACGGCACCATGCGGTTCAGAATGCGATATTCGTATAATTTGCTTACAGCGGAAAAGCGTGCATGGAAGGAGTCGTCCATTTCCTCTGCCTCGAGCACGACGATGTCGTTTGGCAGAAGACTGTTCAAGCCCTTGAGGATCTCTTCGGGCTTCATCCTGGTGCGGCTGTAAAAATTGATTACCTGCCCGTGGGCGTGGACCCCGGAATCCGTGCGGCCCGAGGCGCGCACACTGACCTTGCCGCCGAGCATAACGCCGAGCCTCGACTCCACGACCTCCTGAATCGAAAGGGCCCCGGCCTGGCGTTGCCACCCGTGGTACCCGGAGCCGTCGTATTCGAGGACGAGTTTGAAGTTGCGCCGGGTTTGAGGATCGTACTGGTTCATCTTTTCGTTCAAAAGCCTGTTCCCCACTAAGAGCGAGCCGAACAAAATTCACGGTGCCGGTCGGCACTCTATCAACTGTCTCTATCATTGTGCAAGTATGAAAACTATGCACAACATGCCGTCCGGCCCCGCCCGCCCCCGGAAATTCTCCAGTGGTGATCAGGGCTGCCAGGGGGCGAAGTTCAAACCGGCATCTTCCGGAAATCCGCTCATAAGGTTCATATTGCAGACCGCCTGGCCGGATGCTCCCCTGGTGAGGTTGTCGATTACCGAAATAACGATGACTCTGCGCGTGCGCTCATCGACTCTCCATCCCAGGTCGCAGTAGTTGCTGCCGCGGACCTGCAGGGGCACCGGGTATTCGCCGCGTTTGGAGAGGCGTACGAAGAGAGCTTCGCGGTAATAGCTTTGGAATGCCTCGTCCACCTGCCCGGCCTGAACGCCTTCCTTCAGATTTGCATAGACGGTGCTCAGAATGCCGCGCGTCATCGGAACGAGATGCGGGGTGAAGTTGATGGTGACGGGCTTTCCCGCAAGGACGCCCAGTTCCTGTTCGATCTCCGGAGTGTGGCGGTGTTCGGCAACTTTATAGGCCTTGAAGCTTTCATTCACCTCGCAGAAATGGACCCCGAGCGATGCGCCGCGGCCGGCACCCGAGACTCCCGATTTGGAGTCGGCGATAATGGTTGCCGGGTCGATCAATTTATTCGAGAGGAGCGGCGCGGCGGCAAGGATGACGCTTGTCGGGTAGCAGCCCGGATTTGCGACAAGGCGTGCCGACTTTATCTCTTGGCGGTACAGTTCGGGAAGGCCGTAGACGGCATCCCCGAGGAGTTCCGGCGTCTTGTGCTTCGAATACCACTTCCCGTAGACTTCGGCATCCCGCAGTCGGTAATCGGCGCTCAGGTCGATCACCTTCACCCCGCGCTCGAGGAGGCCCGGAATGATATCCATGGCGGCCTCGTGGGGGAGGGCGGTGATGACGAGGTCTGATGCGGAGGCGAGTTTTTCCGGATCGGGATCTTCGAATACCAGGTCGCAATGGCGCTTGAGGGCCGGATAAACGTCTTCCAGCCGCTGTCCTTTCTGCTGCCTGGAGGTGATCATCGAAACCCTGGCGGAAGGGTGGGTGCACAAAATGCGCACCAGTTCGAAACCCGTGTAGCCGGAAGCTCCCGCTATGGCAACGCGCATCATGGAAATCTCCTCTGGAGAAAAATAAAAGGCACTGCACCGAAGTGCAGCGCCCATATATTCAAACCGAAACCGGTTTCGGTACTCAGCCTAAAATGCCGCTTCGAAAAACATCGGGAAACGCCCTCGATGAGGGACCCGATCTGAATCCTGAAGCCGGGATTAACGCTTCGAATACTGGAAGCGTGCTCGTGCGCTCTTGCGACCGTACTTTTTACGTTCCTTGACCCGCGAATCACGGGTGAGGAAACCGGCCCTCTTGAGAACTTCCCGGAATTCCGGGTTGAGTTCGAGCAGCGCCTTGGAAATTCCGTGCCGGATTGCGCCGGCCTGTCCCGATATGCCGCCGCCGAGCACATTGACTCCAACGTCAACTTTTCCGAGCGTGCCGGTCAAAACGAGAGGCTGCGCAATGACCATCTTGCTGGTCTCTCTGTCCAGGTACTGGTCGGCAGGCTTCTTGTTGATGACGATCTGACCGCTTCCGGGCTGCAGCCATACCCGCGCGATGGAGGTCTTCCTCTTCCCTGTGGCGAAAAAGCGTTGTTCAGGCATCTAAAAGCTTCTCCTAGCTGTATTTCTCGATCAGTTTGAAAGTCGCAGGCTGTTGGGCTTCATGCGGATGATCCGGGCCTGTGTAGACTTTGAGTTTTTTGATAAGTTTACGGCCGAGGCGGTTCTTGGGGAGCATGCCCCAGACCGCGAGGCGAATCATCCGTTCGGGGTTTTCCTGGATGAGTTTGCGAGCCGCCGTTTCCTTGACTCCGCCCATATACCCGCTGTAGCGATAATAGGTCTTCTGATTCCATTTATCGCCGGTCAGCTTGATTTTATCGGCATTAATGACGACGACGAAATCTCCCGTATCGACATGGGGAGTAAAAGTGGGCAGGTGTTTGCCGCGAATCCGGATTGCGACCTGGCTTGCAAGGCGGCCAAGCACCTGGTTTTCGGCATCGACCACAATCCATTTGCGCTTGTCGGGTTCAAATTTTGCGCTTACCGTTTTCATTGACTGACACTCCGAAATTGGAAAAAATTGACCTGAAGCAGTGAATAATACAGGCTGGAGCAGATCTTGTCAAGCGAGTAATTCGGCGGGAAAATTAAAAAACAAAACCGTTCACCGCAGGGCGATGCTTCAGGAGCACAGCCGATAAAAGCACCCTCTCCGAGCTGATGCTCTCTTCAGTTCTCTACTTCGAAAGCATCCACGTTTCAGGCTTCTGGTACTGCGGATAAGGCTCCCCGTACTGCGCCCGGCCAAGGTAAGGCATTCGGCCGATAGATCCCAGGCCCAGAAGGTCCAGCGACACGACCACCCTATTGTCGCCTCCTTCACGCTCGTAGGCAACCCCAATTCCCCAGCAGCCCCGGAAATACCTGAAACCATATCCCTGTTTGAACAGGATTCCTTCCTGCAGGGTATAGTCGTGGTACGTATTCAGGTAAAGGTTTCCAAAAGTCTTCACCAGAGTTTCTGCGGTGATTTCATTGACGTCGAGGTCCGGCCGCTTCTGATAGTCCACCCTCAGGATGTGGCCTCTACCGCTGTCCAGGGTCATATAGAGATCGTGCGCATCGCCCTGGCCGGTATTGTTGTAGTCGAAATCGACATCATAGGAGAGGGTGATGTACTCTTTGGGGAGGATATCCAGCCGGATTCCGACCGGCGAGAACCCATCCTTCATCACCTGGGTATCGAACAGGGTCTCCTCGAGGGGAGGTTTTTCGACGTTGAAAAACTGGAAGGCCTTGAATCTCACCCATTCACGGTAGGAAGTTACGGGATTTCCTTTAGCGTCGGTTGTCTCCTGCTTTGCCGTGAGGAAGGTGGAAAACCCATACCTTATGCCGTTTCGCGACAGATTCTGGTCGAGTTGGTCGAGGTGCGGAATGTTGCCCTGAACATTCTCGGTTGCATACTCATATGATACTTCGGGTCGAAAAGAATGCTGGACGGCCGTGAAGCTGCCGAAGTCCACCGGGAATACGCGGTTCAACCGCGTGCTCATTTCGACCTTGGCATCCCCGAGCGTTCTCTGGTTGAAGGTGTCGAAGTCCTTGTTGTCCCATTCGACTGCATAGGATGATGTCCGGAATCCCGCCGAAGGTTCGATGTCCAGGTAGTTTCCCCAGTGCATCGGGTAGTAGATGCGCGGATGGATATCGAGCCTCTGTTCGGTATCGCCCTGGCGCCGCCAGTAATTTACGGCCGAACTCTCCACCGTGTAATAAAAGGGGCTGCCGTCTATCCATTTGGGAATCGAGGTGAAAGAGAAGCTCGGCAGCTTCTGCACCGTGATTGGATCGAGAGTCTTTTCCAACTGCTGGAAATAGCGTGCGTCCATGCTGAGCACTGACGACTCGGTGCTTTTTTCGAGATAAATTGTCGATTCCCGAACGAGCGAGGTAGCATCGTAGAGTATGCCGCGCCCGAATTGCTCCTGGAATATCTTGTCGGTGTGGCCGAAGGCGACCGACCCCTTGTTGAATTCCTGAAGGAAGTAGCGGTCGCTTACGAAGTCGAGATCCACCTTTGCCTTGACGTTCCACGGGAGAGTCGCGTCATAACGGTCGCGGAACCAGTACCGGTCTTCGGTCTGGAAAGGATAGCCCTTCTCCGTCAGAAAACCCCGGTCGGCGTGATCGTCCAGGTAATTGAACATCAACACGCCCTTCCCGTATTGCGCATTATTGATGCGGTACTCCGCCCCGCCCATCTCGCCGCGCTTTTCCATGTAGCGGCCGTAAAGTGTGGCATCCATGTCGTCCCGGATCGCCCAGTAATAAGGAAGTTCGAAATCGAATCCGTTAAGTGAGGAATTGCCGGCCCAGGGCAAAAGGAAGCCGGACTGTCGGTTTTGCTCGACCGGAATGCCGAGAATCGGGAAGAAGGCAACCGGTATGTTGCGTGCCCAGACGGAACTGTCTTTGGCCCAGGCGACCCCGCCCACATTTATCTTCGCCTGCTCATACTGGATTTTCCAGTCCGGGTCGGACGGATTGCAACTCGTGAGAAATCCCCGCTGCAGTTCGAACTCGGTCGGGCCTGTCTTCGCGATCGACTGGCCCTGGACGAAAAAGTTGTTCTCGGAAAAGAAAACGACGCCGCTGTCCAGCCATCCGGTTTCAGAGTCGAGGTTCCAGATAACGTGTTCGCCTTTGAGCCAGTTCCTTCCGTATTGGACCGTTACATTTCCCCAAAGATCGACACGGCGGTGTTCCATATCGACGGCGGCGTAATCCGCGGTGATTATCCTGTCGCCGGAACTTACCCGTACTTCCCCCTGGGCCTCGTAGAGTTGGCGTGACTGGTCGTATGAGAGCTTTTCGGCTTCGATGTTCCAGGGACTCTGGCGGGCTTCCTCCATCCCTTTTTTGTCGAGCCGGATGGCCCCGGAAACGGTCTCGGGTGCGGCCGCGGCGGGAATGGCGGCTGTCAGAAAGAGCAGAACGCAGCAGAGTGCAACGAAAGCATTCGAAAGAGAAAGAAATGAGAGGACCTCCGTTGGGCGAACACGACCCGGCCGGAATCTCAGGCCTTTCCTCTGCGAGTCTCGTAACGTTGTATGTTTGCAGCTCAATGCCAACCCTGACTTTCCAGATGGAACCGTTTCAACCAAATTCCCTTTTGTCCACCCCGTTGCGTGTACTCTCTTCCGGGGCAGCCTTCCGGAAAACGGATTACAAGGCCGGTTCTCCGAAAATTTCCTTTACTTCTCCCGCGAAATAGAGGGATCCGGCAATACAGATCAGGTCGTCCGGACGGGCAAGTTGCCTGGCTTCCTGAATTGCCGTGACCGGGTCCGGAATGACATAATATTTCTGTATGAAGGGTCTTGCCATTTTCTTGAGTTCTTCCGGATTTGCTGCTCTGACATAACGCGGCTTGGTGAAGATGGCGGTCTCCGCCATCGGCAGGAGCCGCCGGAGGATTCCCCGGATGTCCTTATCAGCCATTATCCCAAGGACCAGGTGGAGCTTGTCGTACGTGAAACTCTCGCGCAGAGCGTCGCGAAGGGCTTCGGCCCCTTGAGGATTATGCGCGCCGTCGAGCAGGATCATCGGCTTCCTGTCGAGAATTTCCAGCCGGGCAGGCCAGCTGACTTCCTGGAGTGCATCCGAGACAATCTCCGGTTTGAGAGAGACGACCTGCTTTTCTTCGAGCACGTCAAGGGTGGCCAGGGCCAGGGCGGCGTTGCTCAACTGGTGCGGCCCCTTCAGATTGATCCTCAATGCCGGCCATCGGTTCCGGATTCCGTGATATTGAAACGAGCCGTTCGGATTGCGCCTCACATTGAAGTCGGATTTAAAACGGTGAAGCGGTGCTCCCAGGTTCATGCATACGGTTTTCAACACACCTTGGACGACCGGCTGAAGCGCACCCGTAACGACCGGAACGCCCTGCTTGATGATTCCCGCCTTCTCACGGGCAATCGCGGCCAGAGTCCTGCCAAGGAATTCCTGGTGATCGAATGCGACGTTCGTAATGATGGAGATTTCCGGAGTTATGACGTTGGTCGCGTCCAGGCGGCCTCCCATGCCGGTTTCCGCAATGACCCAGTCCGTTTCCTCCTCTGCAAAATAGAGGAAGGCCATCGCTGTGACCATCTCGAAAAAAGTCGGAGGCTGATCGCCATCGAGGGTCTCGCGAATCTTGTCGAATACCGAGAGGATTCTTTGCGCCGATACTTCTTTGTCGTCTATCCTGAAGCGCTCTGTGAAGCGCACGAGGTGAGGCGATGTGTAGAGGCCCGTTTTGAGGCCGTGCTTCCGAAGAATGCTGGATAGAATTGCAGCGGTGGATCCCTTGCCGTTGGTCCCGGCTATATGGATGAACCGGAGCTTCTTATGCGGATTTCCAACCCGGGCAAGAAGCCTTTCCGTGCTGTTCAGGCCGAATTTGATTCCGTATTTTTGAAGCCCGTAAAGATAATCGATGGATTTCTGATAACCGGACACCTGCCCCCCAACTCCGCGGCGCAATTCAGCAACAGCACCGCTCCCCTTCCTCCCGGGGATGGAAAAGTGTAAATAGATTTCTAGCCCACCTTTCTTAATACCATATCTTCGAGGTCATTAAAATTGACGAATAGCGGAAAGAAAAAAAAGTGAACAGGGAGCAGTGAACGGTGAACTGACAAGAAGAATCCAGGGCTGTTGTCCAGATCATCGCAATAGCTCGGATTCCGCTCGTTCTCAAGGTGCGCCTCATAGCTGTCGGCTTTAAGAGTCGGGTCTTTCCGCTGCTCTGAAAGCGCTACATAGCCAATAGCCCAAGGTCGGAGGAGCGCCGCCCCGGGATTGGACGAGCTGATGCTCCGATTTTTCCCCGAAGGGGACATGATTGGATGATGGTGCAATACAGCCGGTATTTTGAATTCGGCTTTTCCGCTCCTTCCTCGTTCCCTCTCCTCCAGATCATTGACACCCTCCCCGGAAATTTTTTCAACCCTTACCACCCCTGATAAACCATGATAAAGCCTGATTAACCCTGACCGGGAGAGATTTGTAACCCTGATAAACCCTGACACAGGCCTTACAGAGATCTGACGCGGTTTGAAATGAGCTTACAAAGCCTGACACGGTGGAGCGAAAAGACGGTGCCGCGCTTTTGACGAACACCTGCCAACCGAGGTCGGTTGCGTCGGAGTTCGGATAACAAACCTGTTGCTCCCGGCCCGCTGAAAGAAGGAATTTTGCTATTCGGTTTTCAATGATCTATCCGCATCCGGGAGATTCTTTTCTTTTTCCTCATGCAATCGGGATCGGAATCGCAGCGCATTATAAAGAACGTGTTTTTCAGGTACGGATATTCCAGTTGAAAGCGATTTTCCTGCATTGCATGGAGGGACACCCCGAGGAGGTTTACGGCAAAAAAAGTGAACAGTGAGCAGTGAACGGTGAACTGACAAGAAAAATCCGCCTTGGGAACCCCGTCCCGGCAGGCCGGATGGTTTCCGGCATGTGCTGTGCCGCTCGGGGGCTACTCGATCCCGGTCTTTTGTGCTTCGCGCGGGGTGACACGGGCAACGTTTTTTTCGTTGCCCGTGCCGGAGGCAAGAGGGCCGACGGACAGAATCGATTCCATTCATGCAGCTATTCGTAAAAACTCAGTCCGCCCCTCCCGTCCTTCGGACCCAGGCAGCAAAAAGACGATGCCTGGGCCACCCTCCGCAAATGAAACTTGGATCTCGAATGCCGCATCAATCCAGTGGGTAGTTCGGACTCTTGAATCCAGGCGCATAAGTGCAAGAGGTAAAACGGGAGAGCCTGCGTACATGACAGGGCCGCAGGATGGGTGATGCCCCATCGTTTTTCGTAGGTAATCAATTACTTGGAATCAGACGCTCCGACCAACAACCACCAGCCGCGTCTTTTCCGGATAGCGTACAGAGCAATGCTGTTGTTTTAATGGATGTTCTCGGCAACCATGAGCAGAGTGAGCCTCAAGACCGATGGGTTCCCGCTCCGCTCCCACCCAGTCGCCTCTTTCCGATTGGCAACAGGGGCGTGGCGCCGCAGGCCCTTAAGTCGCCCTCGGAAAGGCCGGGCGGTGGGCAGGATAATGCTTTCTGCCCACCCTACGCCGCTAGCCGTTCACTGCAGTTTTCGAACCCGCCTCGGAAATGCGGCATCGATCCAATCTATTCCGACTTCCCCTTCACGGCATCGGCCATTTCGCCTATTGCCTTGTCGATGCGTTCGACGGCATCTTGGGGCAGCTTGACGGCGCGGGTCTGTCCGTCTTTTTCGAGCCACAGGACCGCCGGCTCATTTTCTTCCTTGGGAGTGTCCTTCCACTTGAAGGACCCGGTTTTTCCCTCGACATCCCTGAACTGAACCGATTCAAGGTTTCCCTCAGGCATAGCGGGCTGCGGTTCGGCTTCTTCCTGGTACTCGATGCTGTCGAGGTCGGTCAGGAACAGTTTCACGGGCCAGGAGTCCTTCAGCGCCTTCGGAGCTGTATCGCCCTGTTTCACTCCCCAGTTGTTCTCGTCGATATAGGCGACATCCCCTTCGCTTGCGGCTGTCTTCCACTTTACCTCGCGCACGTCCGCGCCGTCCCAGGCAAGGAGCGACCTGTCGGCAAAAATGTCGGCCGATTTAGGAATCACTGCAAGAATATGCGAAGGGATGCTGACGGGGCTGTCCAGACCGGAGCAGAGGGCGTCTGCCTGGCGGTTTGTCGAATCGGGATTGCCGACCTGGAGGTCAACAACCTGGCCGTCCTTGAGCTTCAGACTCAGGTGAACCATCGTTTTATCGGGCACGGTGCTCTTTTCGGGAAAATCGACCGCGCGGAGCCAATGGACCTGGTCGATCACCTCTTCCACTTTTCTTGCCCTGAGCTTGAGGTCGGGCTTTTCTTTCGCCTTCCATTCATGGGTCCCGTTGGGCCGTTCCAGGCTCACCTTCTCGCCGCTCTGCCAGGTTGCTCCCATGCCGACGACCTGATCGGTCTGGAACGTGAAAAGCTCCTTCCTGCGAAGCTCCTTCAAGCCTTTGTTCACGGCCTCAAAGTTCATTCGGGTCATGAGAAAGACCTCTCCCGCCGACCCCACCTGCGCATACCGGGAGTTTCCGGCAGGATTTTCTCCGCCGACCAGGAGGTCCAGCCACTCCTCGTTGCCGGTCTGGACACGGATGGTCAAAGCGGGCTTCGTGAGCCCGAACGCTTCCAGCTTATCGGTCGAAGGGCCGAGTTTGCGTTCCTGCTCGACCTTTTGCAGCGCCGAGAAGAAGGTATCGAAGGTCATCCGGTCCACGTCGGTATTGATCGGCTGGGAAATCCGCCAGGTCTTGTCCTTTTCCAGCCGGAGCGGTTGGGCATCTCCCGAGCGGATTTCGATTGACTTCACCGTATCTGCCGCAAAGGTGAACGCACGCTTTGCCGCTTTCTCCGCGGCTTCCTTCTCTTCTTTTTTGACCACTTCGAAATAATAGAAGTAGCCTCCAAGCAGGAGCAGAATCAAAAGATAGACGGCAGAAGTTCGCCATTTCATCTTTGCGACCTCCGAACCCTGTAGACCGTAAGCCCGGAGACGAGCACCGCGAGCGGGACCAGGATGAGAACGATCCAGAACATGGCCTGCGCCTGGTTTTGGGTCAGGAGCATGGGCTTGTTCACATTGGTCCTGCCCTCGACCGCGATCATGTTCGCATCGTCGGCCAGGAAGCTGACCGTATTGAGGAAGAAGTCCCCGTTTCCATACAGTCCGAAATAATTGTTGGATACGAAGCTGGAGTTGCCTGCAACCACCAGCACGCCATCCTTCTGATCGGGTTTCTTTTCACCGGCGGGTGAAATGTCGGCCAGAACAACCAGGGGAACAGGTCCCACCAGGTCCTTGTCCCTGTCGAAAGAAGCCTTCCCCTGCTGGAGCATCTCCATATCGCGTTCCGCCCAGGCGTTTTCGGAAGTGGACGCGAGCGTCTCGACGCGTACTCCCTCGGGGGCCTTCGCCTCAGGAACCACGGACCGCGCGTCGGGATAGAACGTGGGCAGGCTGAAATTGCTCGTTATCTTGTGATTGCCGTACTGGACCACGACCGGCACGCGCTCGCTTGCGCCGAAAAGGCGGCTGAGCCTGTCGATTACCACATCCTGGCCGATATCGATCCCATAGCCCTTGACGAAATCGCTCATGCCCGCATCCATGAGAGGATCCAGCATCAGCATCACTTTACCGCCGCGGGCCAGGTAAGCTTTCAGAACCTTCTGTTCAGCCTCGGGAATGGGCTTCTGCGGGCCGGCTATGATGACCGCGGCCGCATCGACCGGGACATCGGGCTGCTGCAGGAGGTTGAACTCGGCAATGGCGTAGTAGTTCTTTTCCATGGCCGACTTGGCGTTGGAGTAGCTGTCTCTTCCCGTCCCCATAACGGAGTGTTCGCCGTGGCCGGTGAGGAAATAGATTTTCTTCTGGTCCTTGCGGCTGAGCCTGAGGAGGGCATTTGTGATGCTTTCCTCGTCGGGAGTCTGAACGAGCTGTTTCTTGTCGTAGCCTTCGATCACGAGCGTCCCGTAGGTCTTCACCTCATATTGGCGGGCAACTTCGGGCTGGGTGTCCGGATCGACGAACTCGTAATTGATGTCTTTGCTGTAATACCGGTAAGTATCCAGAAGGTCTTTGGTCTTGCCCCTGCCTTCGTTCTGGTCGGGTGAGGCGGTGGAGTAAAAGCATTTGATTGCGATCGGCTTGTCGATTTCCTTCAAAACATTGCGCGTCTGTCCCGACAGGCTGAAAGAGTGGGATTCCGTGAGGTCCACGCGCAGGGGGTGTCTCTCGGCGATAAGGATTATTACCACGAGAATCGCAAGGAATATGATGGACGAAATGACCGTGTTGGATCCGTAAACCCATTTACGGTTGCGCCTGTTATTCGCTGCCATTTTTCAGGCCTCCGTTTTATGCTGATTCAGTTCCAGTTTTCCCCGGTTTTTCCGGAAGTATTACCCTCTCCAGCGATAGGAACTCATCTGGCGAAGCGTCAGGAAAAGGAAGAATACCGAAAACGCCAGATAGAACAGGACATCCCTGGAATCGAGAACGCCCTTGGAGAGTCCCTCGAAGTGCTTCGTTACGGAGAGATATTCCATAACGGGCCCCGCGGCCGGACCCACAAGCGATTTCGCTTCCCCGACAAACCAGAGGATAAGGGAGATGCCGAATGTGAGCACGGCGGCAACGATCTGGTTCTGAGTCAGAGAAGAAGCAAAAAGGCCCAGGGACATGAATGCGCTTCCAAGCAGAAACACCCCCAGGTAGCCGGCTAAAATCGGCTTCCAGGCAGGAGTTGCCGTGAGCGCGAATGTAATGATTCCGGGAAAGGTCCCGACGAGCAGCATCAAAAAAGCGGTGAGGGAAGCGGCGAATTTTCCCAGCACGGCTGCCGCGTCCGTTATCGGGTAAGTGAACAGGAGTTCGAGGGTGCCGCTCTTCCGCTCTTCCGCGTAAAGCCGCATCGTGAGCAGGGGGGCCAGAAAGAGCAGAATGAAACTG
Source organism: Pseudomonadota bacterium (assembly GCA_023416335.1). The sequence continues at coordinate 69,803 of JAEZHY010000088.1, forward strand.
AGGTTTAGAAAAAACGAGCGCAAGGCGATTTCCATGATGTTCACCTTCTGCGCCAGCATCGGGTTCTGTGACAGCTCAAAACTGAGATGGTTGAAGTAATCGAGAATCAGATAAAAAAAGATCCCCGACAATACCAGGAAGATAAACGCCACCGCGTAAAAGATGGGCGACGCGAATATGCCGTAGAGTTCTTTTCTGTAGACGGACGAAAAACCTTTCATGACTCCGCTCCCTCCTGGGAAGGCTCCTCGGTTACAAGCTGCATGAATATGTCTTCGAGACTCAGCTGGACCGATCTCAATTCGAGCAGGTCGTTTCCTTTCTCGATCGCGAGTCTGGCGATTTCAGGGCGCACATCCCTGGACCGGTCGGTTTCGATGGTGAACCTGCTCTTGCCGTTGCTCTCGACATCCACCTTCTGCACTCCGCCAATCTTTTCGAGGGCGGATGCCAGTTCTCCGGCCTGAGCGCCTCCGCCCACCTCCAGGATGATTTTCGCGGTCTTCTGAAGCTGGCTCGTGAGGTTGGTCGGGGTGTCGGTCGCGATTATCTCGCCCCTGTTGATGATGATCACCCTCTGGCATATCTGGGCGACCTCGGGCAGGATATGGCTGCTGAGAAGTATGGTCCGGTCCTCACGGAGCTGCTGAATGAGGCGCCGGATCTCTATGATCTGGGTCGGATCGAGGCCGATTGTCGGTTCGTCGAGAATCAGCACCGAAGGATTGTTGAGCAGCGCCTGTGCCAGGCCCACTCTCTGCCGGTAGCCTTTCGAAAGATTCCCGATTATGCGGTTTGCGTTCTTTTCCAGTCCGCACATTCCGATGACCCGGCTCACTTCCTTCGAGACCTGTTTGGACTCAACCCCTTTTGCATTTGCTGCAAAACGCAGGAAGCGCGTTATCGTCAAGTCCTTGTAAATTGGCACGTTCTCGGGCAGGTAGCCGATTTTTTGCCTGATCTGCAAAGAGTTCTCGAAGCAATCCAGGCCGTCCACTCTGGCAACGCCCGCCGTCGGAGGCATGTAGCAGGTGAGAATGCGGATTGTCGTCGATTTCCCGGCGCCGTTAGGCCCGAGAAAACCCACGATTTCGCCCTTCTCGATACCAAAGGATACGTTTCTAATGGCTGAGATAGGGCCATAGAATTTGGTAAGTCCTTCTGCTTCAATCATAGTGGTTCCTCGTTTACGTTTTCATCATCCATTCGGCTTCGCCGCCGAATTCCATCCTTGTACCCGATCTTGAGCCCGGAAGAAAAGTCGTAGCCGGCAGAGCGAGTTTCAGATATTTCCCGGCACTGCCGCGGGAAGGAGGCCTTCGGCCGATCGAACATAGTAACCCAATGTTATTACTACTGAAAGTTGACATTGGACCGAATCTGTATCGAACCGCAGTTGATTAACTCAAAATTTCGAAAAGGCCAAGAATATTCTTATTCCCTGTGCCAGTGTTTGCTTGGAAACGGGACCCGGCGAAGGTTTCCTTCTTTCGGACACCGACTCGCAAGCAAATTTGTCGGGCGGTGCTGATGAGTTTTTGAATCGCTAAAAATTAGTTTCGATATGGCTTCTGTCAACCGGGAGACAGATGGGAGAGCGGTTGGAGATGGTTCGAGGGCAAGCAGAAGTAGAGAGAGGAATGCGTGTGTAAAATTTTGTTAATAGGGAGTGGACAACCCGCAATATGGCGCGGTCAGGAGATCGCACCGCAACGGGGCTTCCTGGATGAATCGGCATCGCAGGTTCCGCTGGTTCCCAAGGTCGGGGGGGGCTGTTTCCAAAATGGAGATGGACCTGGTTCCCAGGCATTTTTCGACGGAACTCCCAATCCCGTAATCCCGGCAGAGCGTTTGAGCCGGGATCCAGGGTTTTGAAGCCTTGAATTCACGATTAATCCGCCCAAAAGCCTGGATTCCGATGTGAACTTGTCCTGATCGAAGAGAAGGGCCGGAATGACGAGTCTGGACTCTGCGAGTCATTCGGGGCTGCCGCGATGATTTGAACAGCAGCCCCTCCGCCCTGGGGACCCCGTCCCGGGCAGGCCGGAAGGTTTCAGGTACGGTGCTCTGCCGCTCTTCGGGACGCCTCTATCGCAAACCTCGTGCTTCGCGCCCGAAAACAATTCCGGCCCCCCCTCAAGGCTGATGCACACAGCGGGCAAATACGGGCCTTCTGCCCGGCAGCCCGCCGAACCGATGGAGGAAAGGTTTCAACAAGGTACTGGAGGAATTGGCAACTCGCGGGTTCCAAAGGTCGGAAGCTGTTGTCGAAACCTGGGTCACCGTCAAAGGCAAAAATCTCTGAACGTTTTACGGTATTGTCACCCCAATCTTCATATCGAAATTCACTTCAGTAAGTAATCCCCGCGACCCGAGTCCTTACCATTATTTAATTATTCGATATTCATTAAATTTTAATTTCTTGCTTCCGGCGCCTCCTTGCTGGCACGCGTTGTGCCTAAGTTGACGGCATTACTTGAATTTCACTCGCCACGAAAAATCGGCGTACCCGCATATATGTCAGGACCACATACGAAGGCAGGCGCGCACACAGATGTGCTGCCAAATCCCGCATTGAGGATCAGCATGAATACAGGCCAGGTGCGAATTGTCTCTCCGGTTATTCTCTATCGCTCATTGCCTTGTGATATCAGGGCAAGATTGCCCTCTCCGTGAATGCCTCGTTCGATACATCACCGTGATTTACAACATATAGATCTCTCAAGATTCCTCCACGAATTCTAAAGGGCTGATATGAGAAAATGCGCCTTTTGCTTGTTCTTGGGCATTCTATTAATTGGTTTGGCGTCAAGTTCGGGATATCCAAACGAGGTACACTACATATACGATCCGCTCAACCGGCTTATAGGTGCCAAATACCCCGACGGGACACTAATTCAGTATACATATGATGAACTTGGAAACAGGACCGCCCGAAACGTTTTTGTAGCTACAGCTTCGAATCCCGTCGCAGATTTTACTGCCGACCCTCCAACTGGTGTAGCACCTGTCACGGTCTCGTTCACCGACCGATCGGCTGGAACCGTCGTATATTGGTCATGGAGCTTCGGGGATGGGGAAGGCAGCACCAGTCAAAATCCAAGCCATACATACAACGAAATCGGGACCTACTCGGTTACCCTCACGGTTTCAGACGGAATCACATCGTCTTCTCAAAGCAAAACCATAACAGTCATTCATTCAAAATCTGTCGCGGATTTCATTGCCTCTCCTACGAGCGGCGCTCCTCCGCTCACAGTCTCCTTCACGGACACTTCGGGCGGCGGCAACACCGGCTGGCTCTGGGAATTCGGTGATGGAGGGACCAGCACCGACCAGAATCCCATTCATACCTATTCTAATCCCGGGATTTACTCCGTGACCTTTAGGACAAGCGAGCCTGGGGGAATCTCAGACCCGAGAACCATCACCGTCGTCGCGTACGATCCTCTTATCCATCCCCCAGTTGCAAACTTCTCAGTATTTCCCATGCTTGGACTTGTTCCATTTGCTGCTGAGTTCGTAGATACCACTACTGGCAACGTCATTGGATGGCACTGGGACTTCGGGGATGGAACGACGAGCACTGACCGGAATCCGAGCCATACATACGCCACTGCGGGAATCTATACGGTCAGCCTGACCGCCACGGGCCCCGGTGGGTCCGATACTTACACCCGAGCCGACTGCATTGTTGTGGCAACACCGCCGGTTCCCGGAATAGATCAGTATACAAAGATTCTGCTTCACGGCGACGGGGCGGACGGAGGCACTACTATAGCCGACAGTTCCACCTATGCTCATGCACCATCATCGGTATCCCAGGCATCAACGAGCACGGCTCACAGGAAATTCGGGACAGCCTCCCTGTCTTTTAACAGCGTAGGGTCAATCCGCTACCCCAGTTCGACGGATTGGCAATTTCGCGGGGGGCGGGATTTCACCATAGACGCCTGGGTCTACAGCCTGGACAACAAAGGCGGGGGGATCTGCGGAAACCTGGTGCCGCGGGATTTGACCCAATGGGCTTTTGCCGTTTCCGACGGCTATCTGAAATTCTTCGTGGGAGGGAACTGGAATATAGTGAGTGCGGTTCCTGTTCCCGCCAACCAGTGGGTTCACGTCGCCGCAGTCAGGTACCAGGGGCGAATCAGCCTTTACATTAACGGAGTGCAGACGGGAAACACCTCAACGACCTCTATTTCCGAGAGTTCCACTCCGTCTCTGTCAAT
>JAEZHY010000146.1 GCA_023416335.1 Pseudomonadota bacterium
TCGGTGATGATGATCACAAAAGCTTTTGAGCACGGTACGAGTTTTCCCCTGTCCGCGAAATAGAAAGGGTCCCAGGCATTACTGATCGTGTATTCCCCACTGCCATAGTATGTCGATTTCTGTGCGAAATAGCGTATCACGGTGTACAGAGTTTCGGACAGAGGAGTATTGGTATTCGGATAAACACCATTGATAGTTGAAACGATGTTGGTCGTCCCAGCCCCGATGGGTTGTTTTACTATGCCGCCCTCATTCGAGCTGTTGTATATCGTGAGCCCGAAACGAACCTTGTCCCCGGCGCTCTGCACAATTCCGTTCGGGGTTGTATCCGGTTTAACCCGCATATAGTAAGGGCTGCTTCCGAGAGCGGTGGTGCCGCTCTTACTCCAACTCTCGGTCGATTGTCCTTCGCGGCTTGTTGTTGCCCCATAGAAATAGACTGCCGGCGCATCGGGCACGGTGGTGTCGAACGATGTATTGATTTGCATCACCCAGCGCTGTGAAAAGGGTGACATATGCTTACTCGCGCCCGACAGGTCCGTGACGGTATTCGTATCATTATAAACTTTGTATTCGCCGCGGTCGTTCGTGCCGTTGTCGGGTTTGGCTCCCACCAGGCAGGTGGAACCGTCGCTGGCCGTGTCCGTCATGCCGCCGGTCAGGACTTTTTTGGCAACATCTATCCGCTTCATCATGAGCCAGTTCAGAAAATTTCCATTCCAGTTGCCCGTGCTGCTTACATAAAAATATCTCTTGCTGGTATCATAGCTGTAATACGCATTACTGTTGAAATAGCCATAATATGTGTTCGATGGTACATATCCTGTCGCCGCATGGTAACTGGTGTTGTATGTTACTATTCTTTCCTGCTGTGCAAACTCGTGCATACTCCCGGAATTATCGAAAATGAGCATTAGTGCCGGCTTTTCGGAAAAAGAGACAAACGGTGGAGTAGCGGCGTAATCGCCCATCTGGTTCTTTGCGAAGGTCGGTCCTGTTGAAAGAATGAAACAACCGACAAGAGTCGCAACGAATATGTTTCGGAAATTAATCTGGCTCATATTGTTTCTCCCGGGAATGATCTCAGAACTCATTTTCTTACGATTGAAAAACACTGCGCCTCGATCTCCAGATTCAGCAATAATAATCATGAGATGATTCGCCGAAGTTTTTCAGATTCATTCGATTCCGTTCCATTTAGATCACTCCTGCAAGCCCGGTTTCTCTTCGCGGGATATCCCCCCACGCTCCCTCGCCCTTAATCGACAACAACTCCAAGCGTGCTGCGACCTGATATGTCACTTGTTTTGCGGTAATTTGTTGACGACTATTTGGCTGATAACCCGATTGCCTGCGGGACCGGCAACCTCAAAGGAGACTCTTGAACCAACCGTAAGGTCCGCCACTGTTGCATTATTTACATGGAGTTGAGAATCCTTCACGCTCTCTTCGCGAACGGATACTTTCGGACTGAGGACATATTGTTCATAGTTTATGAATATCAGTTTGCCCTTACCGCCGACATCAGGATATGGCGCACCGGAAACAACCCCTTTCAACCATTCGGGAAAATTGGGGTCGATCCCATTTGTTGGGGCCAACATATTCAAAGCTTTCGGGTTGGCCGTTGCAGACTGGCCTCCAAGGGCCATGAGTACGAAAGCCAGGCAGACGAAAAAGAAGAAAAAGTGCCCCATCGAGCGATTCATTGTCAGCCTCCGGAATTACATCACATGCAGCCAGCGTGCCCACACACGCGACTTGCTGTTGTCCGTATCGACGCGTTGCGAGCGGATATCGTAAACAACCCAGGCACCGCTCTGAGCGGCGCTTTTCCCTCTGCCCTCGTACCCGGCAATCATCTGGATTGCACTGCCGGTTGAGAGCTTTGTGTTGCTTCCGAATCTGAGGTTCGTGTGCGGCTGGGTTGTGATTGGGTTACCGGGAGCACTGTTGGCAGGGAAATAGGCATCTCTGTTTGTGTCCCTCGCGTAGTCCGCATTCCCGAGCGATGTATTCGCGAGAAACCCACCGTTAACTATGGCCACATTTCGGACATTCGAACCGCTGGTCCAATTCCGGTTTTCTATGTTTTGCTCGATGAGTTCCCTGCCCACTTGCCCGCCCGCTTCCGCCTGGTGGAAGGTAACCTTTTGCTGTCTGTCGTTTGCCGCGATCCGGGTCTCGACTGTGCTGGTCTGTGCCCCGAATATGCCGATAACCGTTAACAGCACGATTATCAGCATTGCAAGAATCAGCGCCGAACCTCTTTCATTGCTCAATGCGTTCATATATGGCCCCCCCAAACAATCCGTCCCGCTTCCAATCAAGTATTTTGGCTAAATATGCAGTCATTCACATGCTTCTAATAATTGCCCGATTTTATAGACGTTAACGTAACGGTATGGGACAAATCTTTCGCATCCAACCAGTTAACGATCACGGAGATCGTTTTGTTATTGATCAGAGGCTGGTCCACCGCGACGTTATGGGAAATCCTGTAATCACGCCCTTTAACCAGTGCCGCGGTACAGTCCGACACCACGTTATTCTGTATATTTACTGTGATGCAGCCGTCGGCATTCGCCCCGGTTTTCGTGAGGCCGAAGTTATTGCCGCCGTCATCGAATCCGTCCCCGTTCCCATCCTTGCCCGTTCCGTCCCCGTTTACGTCTCTCAGCCAATTACCGCCCCCGCCCGGATCGCTATAGGGCCACCCCATGAGAGTTTCTATCCTGTTTTCAGCCAATACGCTTGCCTGCGTAATTTCACTGGACAGACTATTGCTCATTGCGGTCGCCCCCTGGAGACGAAAAAGCGCCAGCATCCCGAAGGCGAAAACTGCAATGGCTGCCACCACCTCGAGCAAGGTGAAGCCTTTTTGATCCAGACGCGCCGTCATTACCAAGCTCCTAGATTTCGAAAAGTCACCGTTGTACTGAGAACACGTCTCCGGTATTCCCCGGAACCGGCTAAAATGACTGCTCCCGCAGTTCCCGGAGCGGCGTTCGGATCGGGCTGTCTGTAGTACGATGAGGTGTTCGTGTATGCCTGATCTTTCTTATCGGTCCTGGCAACAATGGTCACCCTGACAGCCCTGATCTTCGTAAAATCCGCCGGCGTAGCACCCAGCGGTGCCCAGTTGGAACCGTAGTAAACAAAATCCAGGGTATCCACGTTATCCATTACCACATCTACCACGGCAGGACTCCCTGAGACCGTTCGCGTCAGGTTTCCACTGCTGTTCACGGAATAGCTTATGGTTTCGCCGGGATCTATGGTTCCATTACTGATTCCATTGCTGTCCCTGTCGATCGTGAACGTCATCGAGTTGCCCGACGCCGCAGTTATGCCTGCCAGTCCGGGAGTTACCGGTGAATATCCGGCCATGCGGAGGTCCTTCAGAAGGATGTCCATCCCGGCCCTGAGTCCCTGCTGCATTGAGGCGACTGAATCCTGAACGGTATAGACCCTTTGCTGCCATGTGAAGGTCTTGTATATGGCGACGGTGACAATACCTGTGAGCGCCAGTGCCACCATCAATTCAACGAGAGTAAAACCATTCTCTTTTCGAATCATTTTCGTATCCAGTATCGTTTGAGCCGGCGGCGTTCAATTGACAAACCCGGAACCATTCCATTTCCTGATTCTCATTGCGCCGGAGGCCAAAGCCCACACCGCATAAACACCGTTTCGGTCGTTTTTGAGGTAACAAACGCCGCCGTTACTGAATCCTTTCGGAGTGAAGGTTGCCCTGAACTTCACCGTCGATCCGCCATCACTCGCAAATGTGACGGATGAGGGAGCCCCGCTGCCCCCCAAGACATCTTTGTTTGCCGAACCGGCACCATAGGCAATTCCGCCCTTATAGTTGGACAGCGTCACGACAGAACCGACGACAGGTAACCAGCCTCCTGCTCCATCAGCTTTCTGCATCTCGTATGTTCCATTGCTGGTATCGAATAGAATGGAGTAGGTTATGTCATCCTTAACGGCACTCATCCTGACCTTCTGCATCGCAGAGTTCAGCTCCCTCGCTGCCCCCCGCAGCCGATAGTTCGCCATCCAACTGCCTGTATCGAACTTGGTGGCCAGGAGGCCGCATATTACGAGGAGTCCCACCACGACCATAAGCTCGATCAGAGTAAAGCCCCGATCGCCTCTCACCGATTTTCTCTCTTTCACTCGACCGATCATCTGTTTCGTTCCTCGAGTATTTGCCGGTCTATTGTGGGGAAAGATCATCCGGACATTCCTGGAACAGGAATTGCTCCCGACGACCTGAGTCCCGCATCGGCTGCCCGAACGGTTGAGAATTTTGTACGCAACTGCTGGAGCAGGGTTCAAGTCACCGAAACTTCAGAATTTTCAACACTGATTCCGGAAATTGATTCACTCATCCTGCCTGAATCTACTCTTTCCCAAAGAGAGGCGGTATGCAATTTATCTGCCATGTTTGCCGATCGCATCTCCCAAGAATTTCAATGCCAAGGCATTGAAATTGCGTGAAAAATTTAGACGCTCATTATCGTTTGATTTTCTATTTGCCTATAGGAGCAATGCCCCGATTCCCATCAATTACGATTTGGTTAGTCGACCCATCGAATTGCCCAACGAGGGGGAGAACAAAATCCCATAATTTGACGTCCGTCCTCTACTGGAAAAAGGGCCTTTCGATCCGAACCCGGAGTTCTCCCTCCCAGACAAATGATTTGTCCTCATTTGGGATAATCGGATTTTTCAGTGACAAACTAAAAAAATTTCCCGGGGGAGAGTGAACAGTGAACTGCGGTCAGCGAACCGAGATGACGTGGGATTTATGTTGGCAGGCAATCGGGGAGAGTGAGCAGTGAACTGTGAACAGTGAGCTGAAAGAAGCTCCTGGACGGTTTCTTCATCTCAGGGCGGGCTGCACCCCGGATCGAGCTTCTCTTTCAGTTCACTCCTCACTGCTCACTGTTCACATCTTCGCTAATCCAGTCGATTGAGGTGCTCGTCCGATAATTCTTCCAGGAACGGGCTCATCCCGCTCCATTTATTCTGACGGGTATTCGCATACGAAATATGCAGATCGTGCTCTGCCCTCGTGCATGCGACGTAAAAGAGCCGGCGCTCCTCCTCTACATTATTGCCGCCCCCGGCATCCTCCTCAACGGACCGCCAGTGAGGAAGAATATTGTTCTCACATGCAACCAGGAATACCGTGTGGTATTCCAACCCCTTGGCAGCATGGATCGTAGACAGCCGAACCCCCCTGTCTTTGGATTCGTCGTCGTCTTCGGTGCGCAGGGAACAATCTTCGAGGAAGTCCGCGATGGTTTCCTTGCCTTCGGCGATGCTGAGCAGTTCGTTTATGTTTTCCATTCGGGCAATGAGGCTGTTGTCGTCGCCCGAGGAGACGACCGTTTCGAGATATTTGTCGAAGTGCGTCATCTCGATGACAGTTTCCAGGGCATCTTTCGGAGGCATGTCCTTGATGGTATGCAAAATAAAGAGGACCTCGCCGATCCCGGCCGCGACCTTGTTCAAGGCAATCTTTTTCTGAATCGCGATCGGGCTTTTTTCCACAAGGGAGGCACCCGGAAGGTCGATATCGCGAATTTTCTGGATGGACTTCTTTCCAATTCCCCTCTTGGGGGCATTCAGGATGCGCTCAAAAGAGATATCGTCCTTGGGATTGACCGCGCAGGTCAGATAGCTCGTCAGGTCCTTTATCTCGCGACGTTCGAAAAAGGAGACCCCCCCCACCAGCTTGTAAGGAACTCCCAGTTCGTTGAACGCCTTTTCGATAATTCGACTTATGAAGGACGTCCTGTAAAGGACTGCGATCTGCTCGAGCGGCACGCCTTCGTAGTAGTAGTTCCTGCATTTGTCGGCAACCCATCGAGCCTCGATGTACCCGTTTTCGAAGCCTCTCAGGGCGGGCACTTTGCCGGGTTTCGTGCTGAAGCAGGTCTTCTTGATCTCTTCGTTGTTGAAGCTGATGATCTCGTTTCCCAATTCGACGATCGGAGCAGTCGATCGGTAGTTCTGTTCCAGCAGGAAGATCTTCGTCCCTTCGTATTCTTTCGGAAACTGTACGAAGTAGCTGGGCTCAGCCCCCCGGAAGCTGTAGATCGACTGAGAGAAATCGCCCACGACCGTAATATTGCCGTTGTTTACCAGAAGCTTGATTATCGCGTTCTGGATGCCGTTCGAGTCCTGATGCTCGTCCAGGAGAATATACTGAAACAGTTCACGGTATTTCTCGCGAATCTCGGAATTCCTTTCGAGGAGATTCCGCGCGTGCACCAGGATATCGTCGAAGTCCACCGCGTTCGAGGCCTTCAAGCGCTGGTTGTAGCGCTCGAAAATGAGGTCTAGCTTCCTGAACTGCTTGACCGAGTGAATGTAGGGGTCGGGGGTCAGCGTATTTTTTGCGCGGCCTATATGCCCCTGAATCGCCCGGGCATATTTGCCGTCCATATCGAAGTCGTTTTCCAGTATGTTCTTGATCAACCCGATCTGGTCGCCGCTGTCGTAAATCGTAATAGGGTTTTTGAAGCCGATGCTTTCAGCGTGTTCTTTCAGGATCTGCAGCATTGCCGAGTGGAACGTGCGCACCCAGGGGAATTCCTTGAGGGCCCGGCCTGTCGCTTTCCTCAGCCGTTCTTTCAGCTCGTTCGCAGCCTTGTTGGTGAACGTGATGCAGAGTATCCGCCCGGGCTCAAAACCGGCAACCTTCACCAGATATTCGAATTTGGCGACTATGGTCGAAGTCTTGCCAGCCCCGGCGCCCGAACAGATCAGGGCAGGCCCGTCCAGATGTTCAACCGCGGCTGTTTGTGCTTCCGATAACGCAGGCAAATGAAAACTCCTTCTCGCTTTGATTCATTCTCTCAAGTTTATCCCGATTCCAGGAAGACGTCTTTACCCCAAACTAAACTATTTTACCAGATCCCTGATCGGCACGAGTTCCATCCGGGAATTCGATTCTCAGTTGCTCAAACCTCAAACGTTTTTGCCGGGTATTTTACGACCGATTCCCCCAACCCATCATCCCGTATTTGAGAGCTTTTGAACCGGGATCCATAGCTTCTAAGGCCTTGCATTCACTATAAATCTGCCCTCCCAAAGCCTAGATTCCGGCTTTCGCCGGAATGACGACACGAGTTGCGGCGCGGTTTCCTGACCGCGCCACCTCCCTCGGGAACATTCGGTCGGAAACTGACGAACCTGCGATCTCCGAAATTACGAACATTGCCGCTGGTTCCCAAGGTCCGCCTTGGGAACCCAGTCATTGGAAGCCCCTGCTTCCCCAAAGAGTTGTGGCGCGGTTCTGACCGCGCCACCTCCATCGGGAACATTCGGTCGGAAACCGACGAACCTGCGATCTCCGAAATTACGAACATTATCGATTTTCCGCGAATCCGCGCCCTCTGCATCTCCGGTTGCCGTAAACCTCCTCCGGGAGCCCCTCCATGCAATGCAGGAATTTTTTTCAACAGGAATATCCGTACCTGGAAATCACATTGTTTATAGTGCGCTGGGATTCCGTTCCTGATTGCATAGGGGAAAACAAAAGAATCCCCGGGATGCGGATAGATCTTTGAAAACCGAATAGAAGAATTGCTCTTTCACCGGGCCGGGGGGGCGACGGGTGCTATCCGAGACTCCGATGCAACCGAAACAGGCCGGCGGTTTTCGTCGATTACGCGACCGTCTCTCCGCTCCACCGTGTCAGGCTTTGTCAGCTCATTTCAACCCGCGTCAGATCTCTGTTAGGCCTGTGTCAGGGTTTATCAGGGTTACAAATCTCTCCCTATCAGGATCTATCAGGCTTTGTAGGGATTTGTCAGGAGTTGTCAGGGTTGAAAAAATTCCGGGGAAGGTGTCAATGACTGCAGAAGAGGGAACGAGGTAGGAGCGGAAAAGTCGAATTCAAAATACCGGCCGTATTGTCCCACCATCCAGTCCTATCCCCTTCCGGGAAAAGTCGGAGCATCAGCTTGTCCAATACCGGGGCGGCGCTCCTCCGAGCTTTGGTTATTGGCTATATAGCGCTTTCAGCGCACCAGAAAGATTCGACATTTTAATTTGACGGCAACGAGTTCCGGCTTGGGAATCCTGCTTTTGGAAGCTCCCGCTTCATCCACCCGGCAGAAGCCCCCCTGATCAACCCGGTACCCACCCGATTCCCTCGCACACACCACGGGATTGGCTGACCTTAATTCTTTACTGGTTATATTTTGTATTGACACTCCACTTATATAACTGACCGGGCCGCTCAAAAGATGTATAAGCTCACACATATGCGATGAGAGGGAGCACAAATGGCTGACTTGTTCGAATACATAGCACCGCCGGAACTCATTCGGACATCGACACGCGAGGACCGCTTCGAAAAGAGGGTCAGTAACTGGATTACGCCATGGGACGGAAAAGAACAGTTCGACGCGGGACTCCTCATGATCCCTTTCGGCAAAGCCGCGCTCTCGGGGGCTTCCGGAGTCGCTCTCGCCCCGAACGCGCTCCGGCAGGCTTTTGTCATGAATACGACCTACAGCCCCGATTTCGACGTCGATCTGCAATCCCTGCGGGTCAGAGACCTGGGGGACGTCCGAATGCACACGACCGATATCGCCCTCTGCCATTCCAATATAAAACATGCCTCGATCGAGCTGTATGAAAGAGCCGGAGACGTCCTGGCCGTTTCCGTCGGGGGCGATCACTCCATCACCCGCCCTTTGTTGGAAGGCTACACTGAGAGCCACCCCGGCAGGAAGTTCGGCCTCATCTATTTCGATGCGCACAACGACGTGCGGGACCTGGAACAGGGGGGCCCTACCAACGGCACGCCTGTCCGGGGAATCATCGAGGGCCCTGCCGCGGTAGAAGGCAGGAACATCGCGCAGATCGGGATTCACGGTTTCATGAATTCCTCCCATTACAAAAAGTACTGCGACGAAATGGGAATCCATATCTTTACCGCACGTCAGGTCCATAAAAGGGGCATCGAGGAAGTCATGCAAGAAGCCCTGGCGATTGCCTCCGAAGGAACGGACGGTATTTACGTATCGGTGGACATAGACGTCCTCGGCCTGCCCTACGCTTTCGGCACCGGGGCCGCAACCGTAGAGGGAGTCAATGCCTGGGACCTGCTGGAGGCAATGTTCCTTCTGGGCAAGAACCCCATGGTCCGGGCCATGGACCTCGTCTGCATGGATCCGCTCAGGGATTTCAAAGATCACACATTCAGGATGGGTGCGAGCATCATACTGACATTTCTAGGCGGATACGTGATCCGGAAGACCGGCGGCAGAGGCTATTAGCGCAATTTTCCTGTCCCATTAACATGGTTTTTGCGAGGCAGAGCGAACCGGCTGAGGTGCCGGAAGTCAAATCTCCATCTCCTAATATGAGGGAGCAATATGGCGAAGCAACTCGTGGAGTGCGTGCCTAATTTCAGCGAAGGAAGAAGGCCCGAGGTTATCGAGGCAATTGTAGAACCGTTTAAAAGGAGCAAAGGCTGCGTCCTTCTGGATTACCGGGCGGACAAGGACCATAACCGCCTGGTGGTGAGCCTTGCAGGCGCTCCCGATGCATTGCGCGATCCCCTAATCGAGGCATCCAAGGTCGCTGTGGCCCATATCGACCTCGAACACCACCGGGGAGGACATCCCAGGATCGGGGCCATCGACGTGATTCCTTTCGTTCCCCTCCGAAATATTTCCATGCAGGAATGTGTAACCCTTTCCCATGAATTCGGCCGCCGCTTTCACGAGGAGACGGGCGTGCCCGTCTACTTCTACGAAGACGCCGCATTCAGGCCCGAACGCAGGGGACTGGAAGTAATCCGTAAAGGCCAGTTCGAGGGGCTGAAAACCGAGATCGTCCGCCCCGAACGCCACCCGGACATCGGTGAACCGAAGCTCCATCCTTCCGCGGGCGCGACCGTCATCGGCGCCCGCAAGTTCCTCATCGCGTTCAATGTCAATCTCGGAACAACAGATGTCGGAATTGCAAAGCAGATCGCGAAGACCGTCCGGGTGTCGAGCGGAGGGCTCTGCCACGTGAAAGGGATCGGTCTTTCCCTCGAGGACCGCGGCCTCGTGCAGGTGAGCATGAACATAGTCGATTACGAAAAAAACGCCCTGTACAGGGTGGTGGAACTCATACGCATGGAAGCCAGGAGATGGGGCGTTTCCCTGGTTGAAACCGAGGTCTACGGCATGCTGCCGGCGGCGGCCCTCCTGGACAGCGTCTCATATTATATGCAGATTGCAGGGTTCAATTCCGGCCAGGTAATCGAGTTAAAAATGCTCGAGTTGATGGGAGAGAATCAGGATTAGCCTGCTTTTCGAAAATAAGGATTGTCCGATGAAATTCGAAGAAATGACCCTTCGCGAGTACCTCACCGAGTTGGGAGCAGGAACGGCCGTTCCCGGCGGAGGCAATGTTGCGGCCCTTTGCGGAGCACTAGCAGCGGCACTGAGCACCATGGTCGCAAAGCTCACCCTCGGAAGGGAAAAATACAGGCCGGCCTGGGAGGAAGTTGGAGCTGCAAACGATAAGGCGGAGGAACTCAGGGAGCGACTGATCGCGCTGGCGCAGGAAGATTCGGATGCATACCTGAAAGTCATGGCGGGCTACCAGCTTCCGAAGACGACTGAAGCCGAGAAGGCCAGGCGCAACGAAGCAATCCAGGCTGGCCTCAAAGCGGCTGCACATGCTCCCCTCGAAACCCTGCGAGCCATGGATGACCTGATGTCCCTGGCCGACACGGTCCTCAGGAAGGGGAACCCGAACACGCTCACCGACGCGGGGGCAGCCATCCACCTGGTTCACTCCGCGGCGTACATTGCCGCTGCGAATGTCCGGATCAACCTCGCGAGTATCGATGACAAGGTTTTTTGCGCAGAGAGCCGAAACGAAGTGCAGAATCTCCTCGAAAGCATAGAAGCGCGCTTCCACGCGGCCTGCGAGTATTTCGAGTCCAGGCTGCCATGATATGCCCTTGCACGGAGTTGAGAAAAAACACAGAGTTCCGCATACCGGCTTCAGTCGATAGGCGCGGCTTGGTTGCTCTGAGGAAATACGCCGCTGGTTCCCAAGGGCCGGCCCTGGGAACCCCGCCCCGGCAGGCCGGATAGTATCCGGTACGTGCTGTGCCGCTCAGGGCAACTTTTCTGAACTTTCATAAGAAGTAGTCGCCGGGTTCCAAAACCCGGTTTGAACGAACATGAAACTTCAATGGAAGTGCGGCAGCGACGGTAGGATGGAGGAGCGAAGCGCGGCCTGCATTTTGGGTGCCCACCACGACTAACCGTCTACTTGTTACTTGACTTCAGTTCCCTCTCAATCCGAAGAAATTCGGAATACGAACACGACAATACCCCGCAGAAGTGGTTACATTCCTCAGTGCCCGTTAATCAGCCAGTGTAATCGTCGTTTCGAAACACCTTTCCACGAAATTGCATCACCCGAAAACTGCAAAAATCCAGCTAGATAAAATGAAAAGCTTCATCGCATCACACGTAAACCAACATGGATGAAAGGAGTCTCAAATGGCAGCAGTAACAGGCGGACAACTGGTTGCAAGATTCCTTAAAAATGAGGGAGTGGACACCGTTTTTACGCTCTGCGGCGGCCACGTAATGGACATATACAACGGCTGCGTCGATGAAAATATTCGCGTAATCGATGTCAGGCACGAGCAGTCCGCCGCCCATGCCGCCGACGGATGGTCCCGGATTACCGGAAAACCGGGTGTGGCCGTAGTAACTGCAGGCCCCGGCGTGACCGATTCGGTGACCGGCGTCGCGAACGCCTTCCGGGCACAGGTCCCCATGCTCGTCATCGGCGGGCAGGCCCCCGTCAGAAACCTTCTGAAAGGCAGCCTCCAGGAACTCAACCATGTCGAACTCATGAAGCCGATCACAAAATTTGCCGCAACGGTTTACCACACGGACAGAATCCCCGAGCTGATGAGTATGGCCA
>JAEZHY010000305.1 GCA_023416335.1 Pseudomonadota bacterium
CTGTTGGCCACTTCGAGCGGGTCGTCCTCTTTGGCCTGAAGTTTGCCCAGAATGTTATCCTTTTCTCTGGCCACATCGGATGCGGGAAATGAAGGCGAGGTGACCAACTCCAGGAAAAGCCCGAGGCCGTCGTCCAGGTCCTTTTTCAGCATCTGCATGCCGACTGTCGCAAAATCCTTTTTGCATTCCGCTTCCAGATTGGCGCCAAGGAAGTCAAGCCTTTCATTGATCCGGTCAAATGAGAGGTTTTTTGTCCCAAGCAGGATCGACTTCACCGTAAGGTTGGCCAGTCCTTTCTTGTCCTGCGGATCGCGCCAGGAACCGGCCGATATGAGAAGTTCGAACGTGACTACGGGAATGGAATGGTCCTGGAACACGACCAGCGCCGGCCCATTCGGAAGAGCCATCCTCTCCATGGGAGGCATGGCCAGGCTGCGGGCAAGGGGAAGAAACGAAATGACCAGGAGGGACATGATGCCGATGAAGATTCTGATATTCATGATTTATTCCGGTCCATCAGATGATTCGAGTATACGAAATTCCATCTCCGTTTATCGGAGCCCGGCGCGGTCAGGAAACCGCGCCTTAACCGCCGGGTGATGAGCCTAGTGAAGACATTCGTTCCTGATGCCATCCGGCCTGCGGCAGCGACGGTAGGGTGGGCCCCCCGGTATTTGGGGTGCCCACCACCCGGCCATCCCGATGAACCATGATCCAAGGGGACGGACGGTGGGCACGGTGAAGCTTGTACCCACCCTACGCCTGGTTCCCGGGCATTTATGACGGAACCCCCAATCACGTCATCCCGGCAGTGTTTTTGAGCCGGGATCCAGAGTTTGTAAGGTCTTGAACCGCTTCAAATCGGGGCATCACTTCTCCCACTGCAATTCCGTACGGAGCCGGATGGATTTCTCCCTTGCTCCACCCGACGGGGCGGGGGCCTTTTCAGGAGGCCCCGTCGGAACGAGTATGCCGACATTCCGATTATTTTCCGTAAAATACCGGGCGGCCACGCGCTGCACATCTTCCGGTGTGACGCTTCGGATCGAGGGTACATATTTTTGTATGTCCGACCACTCGGAGGATATTTCGTATTGCGCGAGATTCTCGGCCAGGGAAAAAAGCGAATCCTGGTCGAAAACAAAGGAGGCCTCGAGTTGGTTCTTCGCCTTTTCGAGTTCGCGGGGATCGACGGCAATCGTCTTCAGCGCCTCGAGTTCCTCGTAAATCTCCTTTTCCACCTCGGTCATCTCTTTACCCGGCAGGACCGAAGCGGAAATATAAAACAGGCTCGGGTCCTGAGTGACAAGCGAGTAATCCGCCGAGACTTCGACCGCCAGCGCTTTCCCGCGGACCAGCCGCTCGTAGAGCCGGGAGCTTTTCCCCTCCGACAGAATTGCCCGTATTACGTCCAGCACATAACTGTCCCGATCCCGTACGTTGGGAACATGCCAGGCGACAATGATACTGGCAAGTTGGGCAGGTCGCCGGACCAGTATCCTCCTCTCGCCGGTCTGTGGCGGGTCCTGGATGAGGTACTGCTTTTTGGGCGTGCCGCTCGGAATCCCGCCGAATGCTTTCTCGATGCGGGGAAGGAGTTCCTCTTTTTTGAAATCTCCGGTCACTACTATAAAGGCGTTCGAGGGATTGTAATAATCGGAATAGAATGCGTGAACGTCATCGAGAGTAAGGCGCTCGATGTCCTCCGGCCAGCCTACAACAGGCCAGCGATAGGGCTGAGACTGGTAGGCCGCGGCTTCCAGTTGCTCGAGCAAAAACGCCTGCGGATTATCGTCGGTCCGCATCCTTCGCTCTTCGATTACGACCATCCGCTCCGTCAGGAAATCGCTCTCCCTGAGGACCAGATTTTGCATCCTGTCCGATTCGAGTTCCAAAGACACGCCAATCCTGTCCGAGGCCATCGTTTCGAAGTAAGCGGCAAAATCGTGTGAGGTAAATGCGTTCTCCTCGCCTCCGTTCTCGTTGATGATTCTTGTAAATTCAGCACCGCTGACCTTATTGGTGCCCTTGAACATCATGTGTTCGAGGAGGTGCGCCAGCCCTGTCTTGCCGACACGCTCATTGCGCGCGCCTGCCCGGTACCAGACCTGAAAGGAAGTGAGGGGCGCCTTGTGATTTTCGAGCAGGATTACCTTGAGGCCGTTTGAAAGGCGGGCTTCGGCGGCATCCTTGAAAGCCTGCCCGAAGCAGAGGGAAGGAAGGAAGCAGAGGGAAATTGCCAAAAAAAGACCGATTGTCTTCAAGATCGGGACTCCGTGCCGCGTAATGGGTTTACGGCCTGCCGGCCGGCCTTCATTCTTTCAGAATCGAATTCTGATTCACAATAAGAATCGACGCAACAAATGCAATTGAATGTAAGCCGATCTTGAGTAATATCGCAATTGTCCCGGGCGGCTTCATTCTTATCTTCAAGCTCATCAGGAGCCGGGCATCGGGACTGATGAAGCATTACATATCTACGGACAGGAATAAACAAGAAGGGGGATGAGCAGAAATGCAGGAACTTAGTCCGGAAGAACTTGCCGATAAAAACGGCCGGGATGGAAAACCCGTCTACATTGCTTACCAGGGAAAGATCTACGACGTCAGCCAGAGCAAGCTCTGGAAAACGGGCACGCACATGAAGCGCCATCCTTCCGGGAAAGACCTCACCACGGACCTGGGCGCAGCCCCGCACGGAGCGGAAGTTCTGGATCGCTATCCCCAGGTCGGAACGGTCAAAGAGGAAGTTCAGCCGGTTGTGAAGCTCGCAGCTTTCCTGGAACCCCTGTTCAGACGATTTCCGTTTCTTCGCAGGCACCCGCATCCCATGACCGTTCATTTTCCGATCGTGTTCATGCTTGCAGCCCCGTTCTTCACAGTACTATACCTTCTGACCGGCAATGCCGGATTCGAGACGACCGCGTTCTACTGCGTCGCCGCGGGAATGCTCTTTACCCCTCTCGCGATGTCGACCGGCTTTATATCCTGGCAGGTGAACTATATGGGCAGGCCGATGAGGGCCGTGGACATCAAAATTCCCGCATCATTCCTTATGCTCGTCGTTTCTATTGCCGTATTTCGCTGGCGGCAGGTAGTTCCCGATATAATGACCAATTTCAGGGCCATCAGCATTATTTATTTGTTGCTCATCCTTTCTCTTTCCCCTATGGTCGCTGTAATAGGCTGGTTCGGCGCTAAAATGACTTTTCCACTTGAAAAGGAATAACCTGTTCGCTTCTGCGTCGGTGTTTTCCATTTCCAGTGAGGGAGGAAGAATGGAACGGGAGCGTAACAAAATATTGGTTGCTGTTGATGGGTCCGAAAATACCCATGAGCTTGTGGATTATCTGAGCGGGGTGATCCCTGCCCAGGAAACGGAGCTGGTCCTGTTCCACGTTCTCGGGAAGGTGCCGGATTCTTTTTGGGACTGGGAAAAGGATCCGCTCACTCCGCGTCACCTCGACCATTTGAAAAAATGGGAAATAGAGCGGGAAAAACAAGTCCGCAACCTGATGCGAAATATTCGCCAGCAGTTTGCCAATATCGGAATGCCCGAATATTCCATCATGATCAGCATACAGAAGGTAAAGGAAGGAATTGCAAGAGACCTTCTGGCCGAAGCTCAGCGAGGATATGACGCTGTCCTGATGGGCCGGAGAGGCATTGGCTCGGGAGACCAGGTACTCGGGAGCACCGCAGCCAAAATGGCGGCCAAACTTGAATCGACCAGCCTGTGGCTCGTGGGCGGAAGGCCGCGGCACGGCAGGATCATGATAGCCATGGATTCCTCCGAAATGGCCATGCGGGCCGTCGAACACGTCGGAAAGATGGTCAACACCTCCAATCATGCGATCATGCTCGTCCATGTTGTGCGCGGCATTTCGGTCACAGCTGCCGGCAAGGAGAAAATATTCCCCGAAGAATACCGCCAGCGTCTGCTGGAGGAAGCCGAAAACCAGATCAAGCCCGCATTCGACAAGGCGGTCCAGATCCTTGTTTCCGCGGGGATCAAACGGGAGAAGATCTCCACAAAGGTAATCTCCGGGGTTGCCAGCCGCGCCGGCGCAATTTTTCAGGAAGCTTTAGACGAGGGATACGGCACTGTTGCTGTTGGAAGGAAAGGACTTTCCAACGTAGGTGAATTCGATATGGGCAGGGTGACGAGCAAACTGCTGCAATTATCCGGGGGAGTGGCACTCTGGGTGATCAGTTGATCACGCTGCCGGTTTTCGGTTGGACAGGATTCAAGCGGCGCGAAAGCATGATTCCCAGATCTGAGCAGCTCGAAAATCTTTTGCAGCATTTCTCTTTCAGCCGGGTTTTTACTAATTTCTCTCCCTTTAAGTTTATTACTCCAGTATAATCCCGCTCCTGCCGATAAGGTGGGGTAAGGATACGTCTGATCCGGCAGTAAACTTCCAGTCCCCGGCCTTGCTCACGCTCGAACCGAAACAGTTGTGGCCGTGATTGGAAGCTTTGCTATTCATTGAGATTTTCGCCCGGTTGAAAGACGGTATAAACCTTTGTATAACCCGAGACCCGGATGTAATCCGAAATAGTACGAAAAAAATCATTCCTTTGAAGACGTCCGGCCGCAAAGCTGAACTTTTCTGTTCCTGTGACCTCCGCGACTGGGGAATCTGGCAGTTCGATATTGAGTTTGGGTATTTGGAGAGGAAGAATGAAACCGTTTCAGCGGCTATCCGAGCTCGTAATAGAGACCCTCAAGGAATTTTCCTTGGAGAAGCGGCCTCTGACGGTCGATTCGCTGTGCAATGCTCTTTCCGGCAGGACGGAACTCTGCACTTTAATAGACTGCGGGTCCTCCCAGCCGGCCAAATTCGAGCCCGACTATCCTTCGAAGCAGATTGCCCGCGTTTCATTGAAGAACGACAAACCTTTGCCGAAAGCGGATTTCTCACTATTTCGCGATGTTCGAGATACTTTGAAAAGAGCTCTTGACGAGTTGGAACCGATTGCCAGGGACGACGGCGCTCAACGAGCCTCAGAGGTTCAACAGCATCTCGAAACCTGTCACACAATGGAAGCCCTGGCGCAGCACGGAGATGACTTCGTCGAAACAATCAGGCTCAACGTCGGCCGAGCAGTCGAACAAATCAATATCGCCAACGAATTCCTGTCCGAACTCAGCGAAAACCTCATGGAAATGGAAAAAGAACTCTTTTCCTACCAGAACCATAATCGCGAGACATTTCTGCTGCATGACAAATTCTGCGACAACCTTCTTTCGCACACCGAGGAAATGAACCAGGCCGTTAATGCTTCCAAGGGGCTCGAAGAAGCGCGCAATTCCATCTCCTCCAGATTATCAGTCATCGGAAAAGCCATCGAGATAAAGCGCAAAGAGGATGAGACACGCCAGCAGGAGGCGGACTCAAAAATCGCCGAGCTTCAGACCAGCGTACGCAATTACAACGAAGAAATCCTGGAAGTAACCGAAAGAGCCAACGCTCTCGAAAAAGAGATTCTGCTCGACTCCCTTATGGAAATCCACAACCGCAGGGCTTACGACATTCAGATCCGCGAGAGCCTCAGGAATTATCGCCGCACGGGGCGGATCTTCAGCCTGCTGTTGATCGACGTCGACCATTTCAAGGCCATTAACGACAAGTACGGACATCGTGCAGGAGACAAGTGCCTGCAGGAAATAGCAAAAATGGTCGGAGCTTCCCTTCGCGGCACGGACTTCCTGGCGCGTTACGGGGGCGAAGAACTTGTAGCCATTCTCGAAGCGACTCGCGCGCCTGATGCCCAAAAGGCGGCGGAAAAAATACGGGCAACGATCGATAAGACCCGTTTCTATTATCAGGACGAGGTGATCCCTCTCACGATCAGCCTGGGAGTGACCGAGGTCGTACCAGCGGATACGGAACCGGAAATGCCGTTTGTCAGAGTGGATGAAGCGATGTACCAGGCAAAACGGGGAGGGCGAAATAAGGTTTGTTTGATTTAGGAAAAGTGAACAGTGAGCGGTGAGCAGTGAACTGAGGGGCTTATCGGAGACCGAATCCCTGAAGGGAAGGTCCCCAAGCCCGGAGCTTGAGAACCAGCGAGGGTTCAAATAAAATAGAGTATCGGCGCGGTCTCCCGACCGCGCCGTTTCAATTCTCTGCCTCAAACAGATCGCTGTGCCCCTCTCAGGAACGGCAGTAGTAAGCCAGCGTCCTTATCAGGTCTCCGGCAACCGGAGGGGCCTGGAGATTCCGGTTTCTAAAGATCTCCATCGGGAGCAATCCCGGTATATTGTAGAAGTTGGAGTTTGCGCCGTAGTCCACCTGCATGGAAGCTCCCTCCAGAGATAAACCCAGGAAAAGCCCCCGGCTTCGCGAATAGGACAGGATCTCGGCCCTCAGCTGAACATCCGTACTCGCTTCCGCGTGCCTGCCAACCGGTCCCGCCGCAATAGAGGCATCTGCTCCCAACGTGAATTTTCCGCTGGTGATCGAATCCAGGCTACGGATACTCTTGAAAACGAGAATTATATCGCTGGATTGAGCCCCGATCTGCCAGCCGATACTTCCCCCGATCAATTTGAAAAACACGGGGTTACTCCAGTTTCCATCCTGACCACGCACCAGGAGCACCCCCTGGCCGTAACGCCCCCCTATGATGAATCCCGCTTTGAGCAGATCCGGAAATATCGCTATCCCGTAGGCACTGGCCAACAAATTAGGCGGAATCGCACCTTCCGGAATCTCCATTATCTCCTTCATCACCGCGGTCGATGCCTGAACTTTTGCTTCTTCACCGACTCCAGCCTGCAAAGCGGCCGGCATGAAGAGCGAACTCAGGGCCAGGATTAATAAACATGCGATGGTCCTGTTAGGCATGGGCATCCCTTTCATCTAAGCTGATAACTTTTTATCTGTGGGCTCTTGTCAGGAAGATGGGGACACTATTGCATAACTTCCGAGTATCTTGTCAAAGGAAAAAACGAGGGAGTGTGACAACCACGCCACGGAGGCAGCCGGCTCAGATGGGTGGGCACCTGAGCGCAAAAGGCCAGGCTGGGGAGGGTGCTGCGAGAGTGACGGAACACACGCCTGAATAATCTGGATCCCGGTTAACTGCGGGATGACGGAGGCGGGAGCACGGGTGACACGGGCCACCCTCCGCAGTTCCACACCGGCACGGTCAGGAAATCGTGCCTCAACTCAGATTGCACACCGGGCACGGTTTCGTCATACCGACCCTTCTCTTCGATCAGGACAAGTTCACATCGGATCCAGGCTTTGGGGCGGATTAATCGCGAATTCAAGGCCTTAAAAACTCTGGATCCCGGCTCAGAACCACTGCCGGGATGACGGGATTGGGGGCTCCGTCGAAATGCCGGGAACCGGGTCCGTCTCCATTTTGGGCAGCAGCCCGACGGAGTTACGGATGAGTCGTTTATTCGTCCGTCTACTTCCGGCCCAGCGCCCCCGCCGCTTCGTGGATGGCTTCGGACAAGGTCGGATGGGCATGGATCGTGCGCCTGAGATTTTCCGCCGTCATATTGTACCGGACGGCCAGGGTGCATTCTCCGATCAATTCGGATGCGCGCGGGCCGATGATATGTACACCCAGGACGCGGTCGGAACGGGCATGCGACAGTATTTTTACGAACCCGTCGGTCTCGCCGAGGCACCTTGCGCGTCCGGTTCCGGCAAACGGAAATACTCCCACCCGGTATTCGGCCCCCAGCTTCTTCAATTCCTCTTCGGTCTTGCCGACGGATGCCACCTCGGGAGAGGTGTAAACGACCGCGGGTATTGCGTCGTAGTCCACCTCGCTCTGAAGGCCGGCCATGGACTCGACCGCGGCAATCCCCTCGGCCGATGCCTTGTGCGCAAGCATCGGTCCGGGCACCAGATCGCCTATCGCGTAGATATTCGGTATACTGGTCCGATAGCGCTCATCGACGATTATGAATCCCCTCGGATCCAGCCTGATTCCAAGTTCTTCGACGCCCAGCGCCCTCGACAGCGGCCTCCTGCCGACCGCCGCCAGCACCTTGTCGAAAACCGATTCCTCTTCTTTTTGGCCGGTGTCGAGAATCAGTTTCACTCCGCTGTCAGTCGTTTCGGAGCGTGTCACTTTCGTGTCGAGCCGGAAGCTGAGACCCTGCTTTCGCAGCAGCCGCTCCAGCATCCTGCCGACCTGTGCATCCAGGGTAATTGCGATTCGCGGCAGGACTTCGATCACGGTGACTTCCGACCCCAGGCGGGCCCAGACGGACCCCAGTTCGAGCCCGATGTAGCCGCCTCCCACGATGCCCAAACGTCCGGGAACGGAATCAAATTCCAGGCACTCGGTTGAGCTGACGACCCTCTCGCCGTCGAACGGGAGAAAAGGGAGAGACACCGGTTCACTCCCCGCCGCCAGCAGAATATGCCCGGCCCGGAGCAGCATCGAATCTCCTTCCGGTCCATGGACTTCCACCTCCTGCGGCGACCTGAGGCGCGCCGTCCCACGAATCAGCCGGACACCGTTGTCCTCCAGCAGCTTCCGGACATTATCCCCAAGGCCGGAGA
>JAEZHY010000007.1 GCA_023416335.1 Pseudomonadota bacterium
ACACGGGCAACGTGGTTTTGGTTGCCCGTGCCGCAGGCAAGAGGGACTGGTAATTCTACGCGAAGCCTCTTGTCCTCCGGACCCAGGCAACGTTAAAGCCTGTTGCCTGGGCCACCCGCGCCGTTCGATTCTCATCGGCTTAAAGTGTACCTAAGGGTTTGATATTAAACGAGTTAAGGCAGGCAGCATAAAAAAATCTTGTTCAAAAAACAAGAAAACGACCAATAGTAGTACAGCCTGCCGGCCCGCTCGGAGCATTCAACGGTCGAATCTTTTTGCCCCGGGAAAGATCTCTTTTTCCCGGTTGTTCTTTGACATAATATTTTGACACAATATGCGGACGAAGGCTGAACCGGCGGGAAATCCCTTCCTGTGCGTCAGGCTTTTTCAACCCGTTTCAACCTTTGTCAAACCGGTGTAAGGCCTGCGTCAAGGTTTATCAGGGCTGCAAATCTCTTCCGTTCAGGGTTATTCAAGCTTTATCAAAGTCTATCAGGGTTCTTCAGGGTAAAAAAATTTCGGACTTGAATTCCGGGGAGGGTGTCGATACCTCCGGAAACGGAAACTCGGGAGGGGAGGAAGCGGAAAAGCCGAATTCAAATACCGACCCGAGCAGAGAGGCAGGAAAACGCTGCTTTTCTTTCGGACCGAAAGAATGGCAGCCTCGAATGATTCGTAGAGCCCAGTATCGTCATTCCGGCCCTTCTCTTCGATCAGGACGGGTTCATACCGGAATCCAGGCTTTTGGGGGAGGATTAATCGTGAATTCAAGACCTTAGAAACCTGGATCCCGGCTCAAAAGCACTGCCGGGATGACGGATTGGGGGGCTTGGTCGCAAAAAGCCCGCTAAAGAAGCTCATCTCCATTTGGGCAACAGCCCCTCCTCCTTGGGAACCCCGCCCCGGTAGGCAGGATAGTATATCCGGTACGTGCTGTCCAAAATTCTTGGCCAACCGGGACAGGGTTATTAAAGCAACAGCATTGACGATGAACCTCTGCCCACCCTGCCGCACTCGGGTATCTCTGAGATTAAATTGTTGATTGTTTTCGTGATGTTAGGTCCTTCGAGTATCTGTCGGCCAAGACCGGGCCGGAACAGTTCCCTGCGTATCTGGCTCGAATGGAGAAGTATTTTGCGGGATTCAATCCTTACAACTGGGAATGGCAACTTAGGGCGGCAATGGGACATGATGTCTACAGGTCTTTCGGGGAGTCTCCAGAGAAGACTGCAGAGGCGATCCGGGCAAAAGCTCTGGTGATCGTGTCCCTCCAGGATCGGATGGTAAACCCCGAGCCTGCGCGTGCTTTTGCCGGTTCGATCAGGGCAAGACTGGTGGAGTTGAACAGCAATTGCGGGCATGCCGCTTTTATGTGCGACGGGGATAAACTGCGGGAGCCGGTGGCGGAGTTCCTGAGCGAATAGCGCGTCGATCGGTCTCGGGCTTCAATTTCATTTTCAGTTTTTCGTTGTCCTGCAATACCTTGTTTTGGACCGGGCTGTCCGAGTAAAGGGGCGTGGGCCTTTGAAGAAACTGTGCGAACCCGTAAACGAAGCCGAGCTAATCGTGATCAAGAGCCTTCTTGATAGCGAGGGGGCGTACTATTTCGTTCAGGGTGACAACTTCGGGAGTCTTGAAGTTGGACCAAGGATAGGGCATTATAACGCAAAGGCGGTCAGGGTCCCTGACGACCAGTACGCCTGGGCCGTGAAAGTACTCGGGAGCGAAATTCGAGAAAGCAAGAATACGGACTCCGAACCTCATTACTCCCTGTGGGATCATGATTCGGATGATCCTGGAGTGCGTGTTTATTGGATGGTTCATGCCCGGTCGAATGCGGGAAAAAGGAAGAAAGGAGCGCCCCCGCCGGGTTTATACGAAATGACTGGCGTATATCCGGCAGGCTCGCCTGTATCACTGTAATCGCAATTTCGGGAATTAGAACGGTCGCTTTCTTGTTCAACCTGCAGAAGCGATATCAGCAAAAAAGCAGCTAATTCCTTTTTCGATTTGACAGGAGCCTCTGATCCGCGACTTTCATTGCCAAATCTCGTTTGGCTGATTCCATATCATGGCAGCCACCCCACTCGTCAAAATTCCGCACTTGATTCTTAAGGGAATGTAAATTCGGAATATGCATGACAGATGTCGTGTGCCGGTGATATTCACTGATTATCTTCTACTTAGAAGCGGATTGGTCTATGCTGGGACCCGGTTGCGATAGCTAAGCTCAATCTTGAGAAATGCCTTTTGGGCACAGTCTTATCGGACAAAAATCATCCTGATAACGATTTGGATTGCGTTTACTCTTATGGTTGTTATAATTAGCTGTCTGCAATTGGCATATAGTGTATGAACCTCATCATCTAACCAAGGATCTCCAATGCAAAAAAAATTGATCGAAATCGCATCGGAAATCGTTCAGACGCAAGTTTCATTGACACCTATGACGGCGTCTGAAATAGCAGGGTCTTTGCGGCAGGTTTTTACCGCGCTTCAGGAATTACAGAAGGCGGAAACGACAATGTCCGAACTTGCCCCACAACCATCTGCAGCCGAATCCGATCAGGACTTTTTCCCAGAGGAAAAGCCTGCACTGACTCCTGAGAATTCGATTCTCAATGATAAAGTGATCTGCCTGGAGTGCGGTGCTGAGATGAAGCAACTCACCCAGAAGCATCTGGTAGTTCATGGAATGGACCAGAAGGAGTATAAAAAGAAATACGGTTTTCCGATGAAAACCCCCCTCGCGGCAAAGGCACTGACAAAGGCCAGGAGCAAGGCTGCCAAAAAGAGAGGATTGCCTGAGAATCTCCAAAAGTTTATCGAAGCCAGAAGACAGTCAAAGGAAAAAGCGGCAGGTTCCGAATCAGAAGGCCCCGGGGCGCAGAGAGTAAAGAGGGTCAGGAGGAAACGTCCGACAAGCTAGTTGCGCGCCGAGTTTTCCGACCTGTTCGATTGCCGTCGCTTCTGTTGTTTTGCCGTTCGACTCGCGTGAGTGCGTCGGAACCGGAAGCGGATCTCAGCTCTGTCATGATTATCATTCGTACCTGGTCCTGCAGTTTAAAAACCTCCTGTGCAGGTACCGGGTTTATATGATGGCAGTCGGTTGCCCATTGACTTCTGGAGCCCCCCACTTCTCCAGACTTGATGGACGGCGGTCGTTCGATCCCCCGCTTCAGATTTTGAGACAAGGGATTCATTTTCCCGGCGCTCAGGTATTCCCTCGATTGCCTGTTTAGATCGACTTCGGGACCTCGCCCGGAGTTTTGCGCAATAACAGCCGGATCTAATCAGCGTTGCTATTGCCGCTGCTCGACTGTGTCGGCCGGCGGCAATAGAATGAGTGCGCAGATCTTTTCCCGATTCAGGATTGGGTGCAGGACGTGCCGTTGCGTTGCCCCTCTCGGGCCTTAACGCTCACTGCCGAGTCTGTACGGCTCCGTCTATTGCCTCCGCCCTTTCGTCACTCAGTCCGATGGACTGAGCGGCCCGTGCTTTATCGATCGGCTTTCTTCCGTATTCCTGGACGGCCTCTTTGGCTTTCTGAGTTTGGGTGGTCGGGGCTGCATTCCTGTCAGCTTTTGTGGTATCGTTCTGCCTTGAACAGGAACAAAGACCTACGAAAAGAACCAACAAGGCAAACGCCAAAAACATGTTCAACCGGTTCATTTGCGATCCCATTCTTTTGAAATGCCTTCTGTTCCATGATGAAGTCATTAACGCATTTATCAATCGGTAATTTGACCGGCATCGGTTAGCGTTTTTCCGGATCAGAAGCTCTCTTCATTGCTCTTTCGCCTCTGGTAGACTAACTTCCATTCGGGACTGCTCCCGGTCTCAAAGACTCCGGCTATTCGGAGGAACGGCAGCATTCATATTGTTTGTGAATCGTCAATCCGGCTGCAAAGGAGTGAAACACATGTCGATCCTCCTCAAGGCACGTGCCGAAAGATTTCCGGACCGCACCGCGATCGTTTCGACGGAAGGCAGCTTTACCTACCGGGAACTTCTGGATGCCTCCCGCAGAGTCGCTTCTTATCTCCTCCAGGGAATGCCGGATCTGCAGGAGAGGCCGGTTGCCTTTCTTGCGCATCCGGGGTTCGATTATGTCGCCATCCAATGGGGGATCTGGCTGGCCGGCGGTATTGCCGTACCGCTGTCACTTTTTCACCCCCGTCCGGAATTGGAGTACGTTCTTCGGGATACCTCGCCTGCCGCTGTGATCGCCCAGCCGGATTTCAAGGACCTGATTGCGCCATTGGCAGAGGAACTCGGACTGAGGTTCGAATTCAGCGGCAACGCAATGAAACATCCAGAAGGATACCTCCCCGCCGTCTCGTCCGATCGAAGGGCGATGATCCTTTATACGAGCGGGACGACCGGGAAGCCAAAGGGCGTGGTTACGACGCATGGCAACATAGCGGCCCAGATCACGAGTCTTGTAGATGCCTGGGGATGGACCCCGGAGGACCGGATCCTGAACGTTTTGCCGATGCACCATGTCCACGGGATCGTGAACGTCCTCTCCTGTGCCCTGTGGGTTGGTGCCGTATGCGAGATTTTTCCCC
This sequence comes from Pseudomonadota bacterium, assembly GCA_023416335.1. Next base: position 4,572 of record JAEZHY010000007.1, read on the forward strand.
ATTTCGATCCTTACGAAGTCTGGAATCGCTTTGTGCAGGGCGGATTGACGCTTTTTATGGCGGTCCCGACCATATACGTCAAGCTCATCGAGGTCTGGGAAAAGGCTTCGGAGGCGGAAAGGGCAAAAATGTCGGAAGCCTGTCGCGGCATGCGGCTGATGGTTTCAGGCTCTGCCGCCCTTCCTGTGAGCACACTGGAAAAATGGCGGAAGATTTCCGGGCACGTACTGCTGGAGCGGTACGGCATGACGGAGATAGGCATGGCCCTGTCGAATCCTTTGCTTGGGCAACGGGTTCGCGGATCGGTCGGTTCCGCGCTGCCGGGTGTTGAAGCCAGAATTGTGGACGAAAGAGGTGTTGCGGTCGGACCCGGCGTCGCCGGGGAGATCGAGGTGCGCGGTTCGACTGTCTTTCTGGAGTACTGGGGCAATCCGGAGGCGACCGCTAAAGCCTTCAGAAACGGATGGTTCATGACCGGCGATGTTGCAGTCGAGGAGGACGGATTATACCGCATCCTGGGACGCAGCAGCGTGGATATCATCAAGACCGGAGGCTATAAAGTCTCGGCTTTGGAAATCGAAGAGGTTCTCAGGACTAATCCCGACATAAGTGAATGTGCGGTGGTGGGTGTACCCGACCCGGTATGGGGAGAACGTGTCTGCGCTGCCCTGATCATCACGGAAGGGGCGCAAATGAAACTCGACTCTCTTCGCGAGTGGTCAAAGGAAAGGCTTGCCCCCTACAAGGTCCCGAAAGAGGTCGCGATAATGTCGGATCTTCCGAGAAACGCGATGGGAAAGGTATCCAAACCCGATTTGAAAGAGCTTTTCTGCCAAAAGCAGTAAGAATCTCAAATGACGAGAAGTGCGGGGGGATGATTGCCCGGTCCCCGCGTCATTCAGGCGGCGCTTTTGAGCCGGAATCCAGCGTAGCAGGCCGTCCCGATAGACCCCGATCCGAGTGGATGGACGGCGGCATCAAAGCTTGTGCCCATCCTAAACCAGTTCAGCATTCACCTTTCCATTGTGTTTTCGATAGCTTGATCGCCCAGGACAGAGCTTGGCCCCATGCCATGAATCCTCCCCCCGAGAATCACTGACTTGAAAATCCATTGCCGTTGAAGAGCTTCGAAGCTTCCCGGCCGGTTTACACGGCAACAACGCCGGCTTACGTTAACTTGTAAAACAACCGGTATTAGCCAGGGAGGAATGGAAATGAGAAAGGTAGCATTGTCCTTTGGATTATTGATTTTGGTCCTCGCCGCCGTGTCGATTCCGCATACGGCTTATTCCGCTCAGAACACGGTTCCGTCCGGACCTCTTAAATTCACTGCGGTCAATGGAGGTCTAACCAATCTGCTTTTGACATCCAACAATCCCGCCAGTACCGCGGAGTTCATCCAGGTGCGACGTTGCGGAAAAGTCTGGGTTCCGCCCCATCGGAATCGTTCTGGACGGTTTGTCGCCGGGCACTGGCGCTATAGACATTGGGTGCGGGGTCATTACGGCCCGCGCGGCAGATGGATTCCAGGCCGCTGTGTGTAATCGTTCGTGCGGGTCTAAACAAGGAGACTCTATCCGATGACATCAAGGAAAATATTGCCGCACTTAGCGGCCGCCTTTGTATTGACTCTGATGCCGGCCGCGAATGCGTTCTCGGAAGGATATACGAACTACAACACCTGCTATGGTCCAAGCGGAATCTACTATGACACCGCTCCATGCAGCCACGATTACGATTATGGAAACGGATACATGGGCGATGGGCATGGAGACGCAGACCGCGATCGGAGCAGTGATATCAGTCGTGGTGACGCCGGAGTCCACGGTGACCGCGGTGCCTTGGGGCCTTCCGAAGATCACGGGAGTGCAGGAAGTCACTCAGCAGGAAGCAATGGGCGATAAGTTGCAGGACATCTTTGAGAATTCCTTCATGCATCCGCTTGAGCTGAGCCTTACAGGAGGTTGCCGAGGATTCCTGTTCTTAGTTTCACTCCGAATTCCGAGGAAAGATAACATTTTGTCATGAGTGTATGAAAATAAGAAATTTGACTGTGCAGTAATCTTTCCTCTATACCTCCATAAGGGGAGTCAGACCAAGAAACAGGGGGGCAAACGGGGGGATGAGATGAGGGACAGGAGGTATTCCGGAATTGTGGGGATCAGGGGCAAGGAATCGGACGGCAAGTCCTTTCCTCTTGTGCAGGCGCCCGATCAAAAGATCCTCAAGGTAGTTCAAATCAGGGGGGATGACTATCTGTGTGCCCAGATCGCCGAGATGGGAATTGTTCCCGGTTCTTCTTTGCGAGTGCGCCGGATAGGGGCATTCTGTCTCGTTCGAGTAAACAAAAAGCGGCATATCGTTAGTCTTGGCCGCAAGATATCCGAGAAAATCATGGTATGCTGATCGGGAGGGGGGAGGCACGATTCCCCCCTCTGGTAAATGCATTTCAATAACCATCCGAGTTTCCCTCAGTCGGGAATGGCGCAGAGTTTTTGCCTGATGCTAAAAGAAAAACGGGCAAGGTGCCTGAACTGACCCTGCCCGTTTCTCCCGACTGTATCAGTCGGTGTTCCTGCTGCACTTTCAGTGCGTCTTGCCGAGTTTGCGCGTCCAGTCGACCAGGTTTCTCAGAAGACTCCGGATCAGCTGTTTTCCCGTTTCGTCGGTGTAATTCCCCGCGTTGTCAAACTTGGTGGCGGCGTTTGCAATCATTACTTCCGGCTGGTTGACCGGGTACATGTTCAGGAACACAAAGGACTGGCGCAGGTGGTACTGCGCACGCGCCGTACCAAGCATACCGATGGACGCTCCCATGATCGCGACGGGTTTATCCGTCCAGGCGCTGTCGCCGTATGGCCTGGATGCCCAATCGATTGCATTCTTGAGCACGCCGGGTATGGAGTAGTTATACTCGGGCGTTACAAAGAGAATTGCGTCCGCTGCCCGGATTGCGGCTTTCAGGTCAACGACTTTTTGCGGCGGATTTTTTTCTTCATCTTCATTAAACCCCGGGATGCCGTCGAGTTCGAAAATTTCGAGTGTTGCGTCTTCGGGCACCAGGGACTTTGCAGCCCGCAGTACGGCGCGGTTGTAAGAGCCTTTTCGCAGGCTGCCCGCAATGCCCAGTATTTTCACCGGCTTGTTTGAACTCTCCGCATTCATTGCTCCCTCCTGAATATCTTCGCACCTGGATGATTTGACAAAATCCCGCTCCATTTGAGCGCCCCACAAGTTAATCATTGCGCTCCCTGCTGCAATTTGGCTTTTACCATTTGCAGGGAAGTGACGATATTCATTTAGATGGATTGAATGTGCACTTCAGCTTAGTCGTGGGGGAACAGATTGAAAAGAAGCGGAGACCACATCTCGCCGGACACTCTTCCTTCGGAACCGTGTGCGGCATTGGCCGTCAACTCATCTCGGCGGAGTTCGGAGATGGACGGAGCTTTTGAGAATTCCGAACGTAAATTCGGGGATATTCTCGAAAATGTCCACCTGATAGCAGTGTGCCTTGATCCCGAGGGTAATATCACGTTCTGCAACGAGTTCTTCCGAAAAATGACCGGCTGGGCACTGGAAGACATACTCGGGCGGAACTGGTTTGAGACGTTTCTCCCCACCGAGCACCGCGAGTCTTTCAGGATGATCTTTCGACGGGCCATTTCCGAAGGAGAGATTCCAGCCCACTATGAAGGCGCGATCGTAACCCCGCGGGGCGAGAGGAAGCTGATAATATGGAATAATACGGTGCTTGACGATCGGCGCGGAAAAACGATCGGTGCGCTGTGTATAGGGCAGGACATCACGGAAACCCGGACGGCCGAAAAGGAACTTCGCGAAACTTACACGGACCTGGCGCAGCTGCTCTCTTCGATTCCCAGCTTCCTGATCGGTCTCGGTCCCGACCGCAGAATAAAAAGGTGGAACAGTTCGGCCGAGAAGACCTTCGGTATTCCCGGTGCAAACGTCCTGGAAGAGCCCCTCGAACTGTGCGGGATCCGCTGGAACCGACACAGGATCGAGTCCGCGATATCTCAGTGTATCAGGCAGTCCCGGGATATCGACCTGGACAACCTCCGCTTCGTTCGGCCCGATGGGAAGGAAGGCTTCCTGGACGTCACAATAAGCGTGGTAAACGGAAGCAAGGGCAGCCCGGGAATAGTCCTGATGGGCTCAGAAGTTACGAACAGAAAGATCCTTGAGAGCCAACTCGCTCAGGCTCAGAAGCTGGAATCGATCGGTCAGCTCGCGGCGGGTATTGCGCATGAGGTGAATACGCCGGCTCAATACGTGGGGGATAACCTGCGCTTTCTAAAAGATGCATTCCGTAACATGAAGGCGCTCCATGAGCAGTACTCATTCCTTGTGAAGCAACTCAAATCCGGAAACGCGCCCCCCGATCTCCCGTGCAAAATCGAAGAAGCCGAGCGCGAAGCCGATATCGAATACCTGATCGAGGAGGTTCCGAAAGCACTGGAACAGTCTCTGGAAGGAATAGAGCGGATAAGCCGGATAGTCGGGGCCATGAAAGAGTTTTCGCATCCGGGAAGCGACAACAAAACGAATCTCGACCTGGCGAAGGCAATAGAGAGCACGTTGACCGTTACGAAGAACGAATGGAAGTATGCGGCAGATGTGGTTACAGACTTCGATCTTTCCATGCCGCCTGTGCCATGCCTCCCGGGGGAATTCAACCAGGTAATCCTGAACCTGATTGTAAATGCGACCCATGCGATAATTGAAAAACAGCGACAGACCGGATCGGAAGAGAAGGGACGCATAACTATCAGCACGCGCATGCAGGACGGCGAGGCCGAAATCCGCGTCGGAGACACAGGAACGGGCATCAAGGAAGGAATCCGTTCCAGGGTGTTCGACCCGTTCTTTACTACGAAGGAAGTGGGCAAAGGCACAGGGCAGGGGCTGGCAATTGCCCATTCCGTAATTGTCGACAAGCATGGCGGAAGGATAACTTTCGAAACCGAAGTCGGAAAGGGAACCGTTTTTATTATCCGCCTTCCGTTGACGGATTCAAGTGTCGAGAAGAATTGCGGTGCATAGCTTCGAAACGAGGGACGAGTAGATTCAAGCTGGAGAAAGATATGACAGGCAAAATATTGTTCGTCGATGACGACCCGAACGTTCTTGCTGCATTTCAACGGCAATTCAGAAGATCGTTCGTTGTCGAGACCGCATCGGGCGGACAGGAAGGCCTCGGATTGCTGTCAGAAAGAGGACCTTTTGCAGTCATCGTTTCGGATCTGCGGATGCCCGGGATGGATGGGGTCCAGTTTCTCACACACGCGCGAAAAGCTGCTCCGGACAGCACAAGGATGATGCTGACCGGGTACGCAGACCTGCAAACCGCAATCGAAGCCGTGAACGAGGGAAATATCTTTCGGTTCCTGACGAAGCCCTGCGACCCGGAGAACCTCGCCAGGGCCATCCACGACGGAGTCCGACAACATGAGTTGATCATCTCGGAGCGAGAGTTGCTGGAGAAGACGTTGCGAGGCAGCGTCAAGGTGCTTTCCGAAATTCTCGAGCTTGTAAATCCCGAGGCCTTCGGCAGGGCTTCTCGCATAACGCACTATGTTCGAGAAGTTGCGGTCGAGATGGAGGAGGAACACCTGTGGCAACTCGAAACGGCCGCGGCCCTTTCCCAGATTGGTTGCGTGATTTTGCCTGAAACCGCATTGAAGAAAATCTATAAAGGGGTTGAACTCTCCGGGGAAGAAAAGCAACTGTTCGACATGCACCCCCTGATCGGCTCCGATTTGATTGCCCACATCCCCCGGATGAAGTCCGTCTCGGAAATCATAGCCAACCAGGAAAAGCATTACGACGGCTCGGGAACACCGGTTGATACTGTGCAGGGGGACGATATCCCCATTGGAGCGAGAATATTGAAGGCGGTCCTGGACTTCGACACTTTCCAGGCAGCCGGAATATCGAAGCTCGAAGCGCTTGCTCAAATGGCGGAAAAGACCGGATTGTACGATCCGGCATGTCTTGCGGCCTTGGATCGGGTAATTCGGGCCGAAAGCCGCTACAGGGAAATATCGGTTTCCCTGGCGGGGTTGATGGACGGAATGATACTCGGCGAGGATTTGTGGATCCGGGATGGACGGCTGCTTGCCGCAAAAGGATATACGGTCAACAGGACACTGCGGCACAGGTTGTTTAATTTTGCTGAAAAGCCGGGCATAAATGAGCCGGTCAAAGTACTTGTCCCTATCGAAGGATAGGGAAGGAGTGCTGCGCATCAGATGATTCTTTTTCGCGATAACTTCTAAAGAGATTCGGAAGATTTCCGATTAAGAGGAATGTGGTTTAACGTCCTCAGTCACTTATGACGGACAGAGGCTGAATGAAATCGAGATCCCGATTCCGCCAATACCCGTCAGAGCACCTTTTGATGATCCGATGCAGGGGACCGCAGATGACTTTCGATTGCCATGTTCTTCTTGCCGAAGATAATCCCGTTAACCAGGATGTCGGGCGTGCCATGCTGGAAAGCTTTGGATGCAGAGTTGATGTTGCCTCGAATGGACAGGAGGTTCTCGACAAAGTTGCCGCCGAGAACTTTGATATCATCTTCATGGATTGCGAGATGCCGGTCCTGGACGGCTTTGGAGCAACTAGGAAGATTCGGGCGATCGAAGATGAGGAAAAGGCGAAAACCCCTGTGATTGCCTTGACCGCACATATTATGGAAGACGACAGGACGCGCTGCTTCTCCGCCGGGATGAACGATTACCTGAGCAAGCCGTTCCGGCTGCAGGAGCTTTCCGATGTACTGAAGCGCTGGATAGCCCCGAAGCAGGGAGAGACGGAAGCATCCCCTCCCCGGAAAACGGAAGAAGAAGCCAAGAGTGAGTATTCTTTCGACAACCAAGTAGTACTTCTGGATAGAAGATGTCTTGAGAACATAAAATCCCTTCAGGGTTCCGGCGGCTCGGGCATGCTGCGGGCCGTCATTCAGATATACTTGACCGATGCCCCGGCACTTCTTGAAGAGCTTTTTAAATCGTCTACTTCGAGGGATTTCGACGCGGTTGCGCGAGCGGCCCATGCGCTGAAATCGAGCAGTGCCAATCTCGGGGCGGTCGTGCTGGCAGGCAAGTGTAAAATTCTCGAAGAGATTGCACGGGCAAATTCCATTGAGAGCACCGAACCCCTGGTTGCTCAGATTAGAGAAGAATACGAAAGAGTCAAAGAGGCTCTGGAGTCCGAACTCCGAGGGGGAGTTTGATGGGTGAGAACCTGGGTTTGGAAGATAGCCCCGTTGCCCTGGTGGTCGATGATGATAGAGCCGCCAGGCTGGTAGCCTGCGCTTTGCTCGAAGAAACGGGGTTCAGCGTCGAACAGGCTTCGGACGGTGTCGAGGCGATGACAGCTTTTAAACAGTTGAAACCGAGCCTGGTCCTGCTTGATGTCGTGATGCCGAACCTCGACGGATTTGCAGTCTGCAGGGAAATAAGACGATCCCAGCATGGCCGGCACACTCCTGTATTGATGATGACGGGCTTGGACGACATTGATTCAATCAATCGCGGATACGGCGTCGGAGCCACCGATTTCATCACAAAACCGATCAACTGGGCGATTCTTCGGCATCGGCTCAGATACCTGTGGCGTTCGAGCCTCATCAGCAATAATCTGCGAAAAAGCGAACAGAAAAACAGGGCCCTGATAAATGCCATGCCGGACCTGCTTTTAAGGCTCGACCGAAGTGGAGAGATCCTGGAACTGAGGGAGCCCGAGGGATTCGACCGTGTATTTTCTCCCGCCAGGCTGCTGTCGAAAAAAATAAATGACGTCTTCAGCAAAGAGATGGCGAAGCCTGTCATGGAACATCTCGATAAGGCTCTGTCCGGCAGAGAGATGCAGTTTTTCGAACAGCAGATATCTACCGATGATGACGACCGCTTTTATGAATGGCGGATTGTAAACAGCGGGCAGGATGAAGTATTAGCAATCGTCCGGGACATCACCGAGCGCAAACGAACGGAAGAGCGGGTGATCCGCCTCGCCTATCACGATACCCTTACAGGGCTTCTAAACAGGCATTCCTTTAAAGACCACCTGGCCCAGGCCGTTGCCAATGCGCAGCGCTACAAGCGTTTTGTCGCAACGCTCTTTATTGACCTGGACAGGTTCAAGCGCATTAACGACACACTCGGCTACCAGGTCGGGGACCTTCTGCTCCAGGGAGTTGCCGAGCGGATCCAGGAGTGCGTGCGCAAGAGCGACAAGGCTGCGCGAAATGTGGAGGACGCGACTTCGAACAGCGTATCCCGACTGGGCGGAGACGAATTCACCATTCTCCTGCCGGAAATAAAGCAGGTCCAGGACACTGCCAGAGTGGCTAAACGCATTCTGGAGGCGATTGCCAGGCCGTTCACGATAGCGGGGCACGAAATTTTCATAACCGGGAGCATCGGAATCACAGTTTATCCGCTGGATGGCGAAGACCCCGATATCCTGCTCAAGAATGCCGATTCGGCAATGTACAGCGCAAAAGAGCAGGGGAGGAACACGTTCCAGTTTTACACAGAATCGATGAACGCGTCGTCATTCAAAAGGCTCGCTCTTGAAAACGGGCTGAGAAAAGCGCTGGACCGTGAAGAATTCATCATTTACTACCAGCCGCAGGTGGATATCGCGTCCGGCAGAATCAGCGGAATGGAAGCGCTCCTGCGCTGGAAGCATCCCGAACTCGGACTGGTCCCGCCCGGAGATTTCATTCCTCTGGCCGAAGAAACCGGACTGATCGTTTCGATTGGCGAGTGGGTTCTTTGCGCTGCCTGCATTCAGAACAAGGCGTTCCAAAGCAGGGGAATTCCACCCAAACGTGTGGCAGTTAATATTTCGAGTTTTCAATTCCGACGCCAGAGCCTGGTTAAGACTGTGACAAAAGCTTTGAAGATGTCCGGACTCGATCCCTGCTATCTCGAACTGGAACTTACCGAAAGCGCGATCATGAAGAACATGGAGGAATCGTCAAAAATCCTCGATGACCTCAAAGCGATGGGGTTGCGAGTCGCTATCGATGATTTTGGAACGGGCTATTCCTCTCTGGCTTATCTGAAGCGCTTTCCTCTCGATATCCTCAAAATCGATCGTTCCTTTATTCGCGACATTCCCGAGGACCAGGACAACGCCGCAATAGCTGCAGCAATCATAGCGATGGCGCGTTCGCTCAATCTCGAAGTGATTGCCGAAGGGGTCGAAACCGAGGACCAGCTTGCTTTCTTGCGTGATCAAGGGTGCGATGAAGTGCAGGGATACTATTTCAGTCCTCCCTTACCGATAGAGGAAATCGAGGCCTATCTGGCGAAAGAACCGGAACTGATTGGGAAAATACCCGGATTGAGATTGACGGAAGGAGTTGTGGCCGGGTTCATTCCAGGTGAAACCGGTGCAGAATGCGATGAATCACCGGTACGGCGAGAACGCCCATAACGATCAGAAAGATTGCCCCCGAGAATAGTGCATAGAAAGAGGCAAACAGCTTTCCGGCCTCCGTCTGCAATGTGTTGACCGGTCCCATGCCCCCCAGAATCATCGACGCGTTCAGCAAAGCGTCGATCCACGACAGGTTTTCCAGGTAGCGATATCCGAGAATGCCGATTCCGAGGGATATCAAAACTATGATGAGAGCAACCCCACCATGCCGTGCGAGGCGCCTGAAGTAGGCTGCACGAGGCAGCAGCGGCTGATTCCTTTTCTCGTACATGTCACCTCACGCAATTACCCGAGCGGCTGCGACAATACCGCAATTTGTATTGGCTCTTATTGTGGAAATTTCCGAATCGGCAGGGGCGGTGCCGGGAAACGACCGCATTTCAGGTTCCAGTATGCCCAGGAAGGTGGATCGAAAATTCCCGGCGGGGCAATCTCAAGAACTTCGCAAAAATCTTCTTTTCCGACGATGCCTCCAAGGGCTTCCAAATTTTCAACAGTCCCATAGGTCATCACATGCGCCAGAAAATGCACCGGATCGGCTAAAGCCTCCTCGGGTTTCTTGAACCATACGACGCGCTGGGCCACATTCAGCAATGCCGGAGTGGCAGGAAGGGATTTCATAATGTGTCTTCGGTCTCGTCAGGCCGTGTCGAATAAGGCATGAGTCTGGGCAGATTTGCCGGATCGACTCTTTCAACGGCAGCGCTGAGACGTTTTCGTACCTCTGCGGGCAGTTCCGGCAAATCTCCATAAAAACTCAGGGCCTTTAAGCTAATCATGGGATTGAAGCTCTTGCCGTAAACGATCCGGCCTGCTGAAAGTGCGGTGCCAAATTGGGCTGAAAAGCCATGATTTCTCCACGCAAATCGAAAGATGGTATTATACCCCAGATCGGCTCGCAACCCTTGTCTTTTCACATTGCCGAACAAGTAATATGAGAAATCAAAACCTGGCTTGTCGCTTGGAAGTCAGGACAGCCTCTTCCGGTGGGGGGATATCCGACTTCAGGACAAGCTGCATTTTGTTGCGGACCTGACCTCCGCGCCCCCTTGGCATCCTTCAGCCTTGATCTGTGGGCTTAATCTGGTATGATTTATGATTCCGCGAAAATGACACGAATTGATGTCCATTTTGTTCTTTTTGTCCCAATTTTCTCAATAAAGGAGGAGAAAGATGAAGAAAGCAGCGGTTGGGTTTGCCGTTTTGACCATGTTAATAGGACTTGTCGGGTTCCTCAATTCACCGGCTTTCGCTCAGGAAAAAGTGTACACTAACGGCATCGATGCCAATTTCCCTCCCTTCGCGTTTGTAGATAAGACGGGAAAACCAGATGGATTCGACGTAGCCGTCATCGACTGGATTGCCAACGAAGAAGGTTTCAAGGCAAAACACCAGCCGATGGACTGGGACACCATCATCCCTAGCCTCAACGCCAAGAAGATAGACTTCATCGCTTCCGGCATGAGCATTACGGATGCGCGTAAGAAAGAGGTCAATTTCACCGATCCGTATTGGACGATCAAGCAGGTACTGGTTGCCAAGGCCGGTTCCGGTTTGACCCCCGAAGCCGCAATGGCGGACGGAAAGAAGATCGGAGTCCAGAGGGGAACCACAGAGGCGAAGTGGATCGAGGAAAACCTGATCAAGAAAGAAGGAAAAAAATTCGAACTGGTCTATTACGATTCAGCGCCTTTGGCAATTGAGGACGTTTTGAACGGCAGAATCGTTGCGGCAGCGATGGACGACGCGCCGGCCCAGGATGCGGAAAAGAAAAAGCCGGTGAAAATTATCGGCCAGTTCGGAATGCCGGATGAACTCTTTGGCTACGCAGTGCGCAAAGATGACGCCGATCTTTTGAAGAAGCTCAATGACGGATTGAAGAAGATCAAAGCAAGCCCGAAATGGGAAGAGTTGAAGAAAAAATACGAACTCTAATTTCCGTCGCCAATCTTCCGAGTTTGAAACCCGGCAAAGATTTTTCCATGCTTTGCCGGGTTTTTTACCGGAATGCGCGTCGCTGGAGCTTATGACTCAAAAGTTGTTTCAGGGGCTCGTTATAATATGCCTGAAAGCCTGATAGCCGTACTCAACGCATTGCCGTACATGCTGGAAGGATCCCTGATTACCATCGTCGTGGTGGTTGGATCGATGCTTCTGGGATTCCTTGCCGGGGTGCCTCTCGCTGTGGGGCAGGTGTATGGAAGCAGAACGATAAAACGCATAGTCGGTATTTATGTCTGGTTCTTCCGCGGTGTCCCGTTGCTCGTGCTGCTTTTTCTCTTCTACTTCGGATTTTGCTCTCTCGTCGGAATCAATCTCTCTGCATTCTCGGTGGCCATCATCGTCCTGGGGCTCATTAGTTCTGCGTACCAGTCGCAGATCTTCCGGGGTGCGATAAACTCGCTGCCCGCCGGGCAGTTCAAAGCGGCGCGTGCGCTTGGTATGAGCGACATGCAGGCAATACTCTTCATTATTCTGCCTCAGGCCCTGCGGCTTTCCATCCCGGGGTGGTCGAACGAATATTCCATCGTCCTCAAAGACTCGGCCGTCACCTTTGCGCTCGGGGTAGCCGAAATCATGGCCCGCACCCATTTTGTCGCTTCGAGGACGTACCAGCATCTGCCCCTTTATATAGCGGCGGGTTTGATTTACCTCGTTCTCACATATCTGGGAATCAAAGGGTTGAGGATGCTTGAACAGAAAGTACGAATTCACGGCTATGCCAGGTAAGGTTTTGATGAAACATGGAAGATATGATCCTCTCGGCTAAAGACATCAGGAAGGCTTATGGTGAGCGGGAAATCCTGAAAGGAGTCTCACTCTCCGTTGCCAAAGGTGAACTCAAAGTCCTGATCGGCCCGTCCGGGGCAGGAAAAAGCACGCTGCTTCAGTGCCTCAATTTCCTCGTGATGCCCGACCATGGTGAAGTCTGGCTCGAAGGGCGAAAAATCGAACGGGGCAAAAAGCGCGAACTCTATGCAGTTCGTCAGCAGGTTGGAATGATCTTTCAGGATTTCAACCTGTTCGATCATCTCACTGCTCTCGAAAACGTGAAAATCGGCCTTATCCGGGTCAAGGGAATGAATAAAAAGGAAGCTGCCGACAGGGCAATGGCCGAGATAGAAAGGGTGGGGCTGAAGGAGCATGCAATGCACTATCCCGCCCAACTCTCCGGGGGACAGAAGCAGAGGATTTCCATTGCGAGGGCGCTCGCGATGGATCCGAAGGTGATGCTCCTCGATGAACCGACTTCCGCTCTGGACCCGGAACTGATCGGCGAAGTGCTGGCCGTAATCAAGGAACTTGTAGCAAACGGCATGACGATGATCATGGCCACTCACCAGATCGGTTTCTCACGAGCTATGGCGAATGAGATCATATTCATGGAGCACGGAACGATAGTTGAACAGGGCCCTCCGCAGAAAATACTCTCCTGCGCCGATTGCGAACGTACGCGGGAGTTTTGCTCGAAGGTTACCGACCTGTACGGCGAGGTATAGTGCCAATGGAATGGTTCACTTTTCTCCATACGGAAATCGTGCCCGCCCTGATCAAGGGATTCAAGACCAGTGTTCTGCTGATCGTGCCGTCGGCAATATTAGGCCTTTGCGTCGGGATAGTGGTTGGGGCCGCAAGGGTATACGGCAACCGGGCAGTTGCCTGGATCGCCGATCTCTATGTTACCCTTTTCAGGGGCATACCGTTGCTTGTGCAGCTTTTTATCTGGTATTTCGGGCTGCCTTACATCGGGATCTATTTCTCTCCATTCGCCGCATCCGTCCTTGGTTTTACCCTCTGCAGCGGCGCCTATCATTCCGAGTACATCCGGGGAGCGTTGCTTTCGATCCGAAAAGGCCAGACACTTGCCGCACAGGCGCTGGGCTTTACGAAAATGCAGATGATCGTTTCGGTCGTCATGCCACAGGCGCTCAGGCGGGCGCTGCCGGGCTGCGGCAACGAGATAATATACCTCATCAAGTACTCTTCCCTGGCTTACATGGTGACGTGCATAGAGCTGACCGGGGAAGCGAAAATACTCGCCTCCCACAGCTTCAAATATACCGAAGTCTTCCTGGCCGCAGGTGCCTTCTACCTGATAATCGTGTCAATCGCGAGCCGGGTCTTGAAGGTTCTCGAAAACCATTTCAGCATCCCGGGTTTCGAACAGAACAAGGCATAAACATCAGTGAACGCTTCCAAGCAGTATTCGCCTATTACCACCGAAGTCCTTTCCCTTTTACGCGAAGCAGTCGGAGAGAAGGCGCTTGTCGTCGATCCTGAAAAGCTCGTTGAATTCGGAAAGGATGCCGGCGATATCGTCCGCAGTCCCGAGGTCCTGATCGAAGTTACGTGTGAGGAGCAGATTCTCGCAGTAATGCGCCTTGCAAACAGGTTCAAGATTCCCGTAACCCCGAGAGGGCTCGGTACGGGGCTTGCCGGCGGGTCGGTCCCTCTCTGTGGGGGAATTGTACTTTCACTGGCCAAAATGAACAGGATTCTGAGCATCGATCGCAACAATCTTCTGGCCGTTGTGGAACCTGGTGTAGTCACGATGGATCTCAAGAAAGCGGCGCGAGCGGAAGGCCTCTTTTATCCCCCCGATCCCGCGAGCCTCGATACCTGCTCGATCGGCGGCAATTGTGCGACCAATGCCGGCGGTCCGTCGTGTGTCAAATACGGCGTAACCCGCGACTATGTTCTCGGAGTGGATGCGGTCCTCGCAAACGGTGAAAAGATCAGCGCCGGCGTCCGGACCAGGAAAGGCGTGGTAGGCTACGATCTGGCCCACCTGCTGGTGGGTTCCGAAGGTACCCTCGGAATCATCACGCGGCTGTACCTGAAACTGATTCCCAATCCTCCCGCGTTAACCACGATGGTTGTATTCTTTTCCGACCTTTTCGCGGCTATGCAGGCGGTCAGTTCGGTCCTGGCAGCCGGCTGCTGCCCCTGCGCAATAGAGTTCCTGGACCGCCACTGCATAGACCTGGTCGGCGATCTTTTGCCTTTCGAGGGAGTTCAGGAGTCCGGAGCTTTCCTCCTTGTCGAAGTGGACGGCACTCCGCAGGTAATCGACCGGGAAATCGAAACCATCGGAGAAATCTGCATGGAGGTCGGGGCGATCAATGCTTTGCTTGCCCCCGATTCCCAGAAACGCGCGCAGATGTGGGAAGTGCGAAGGCAGGTTTCGCTGCGCATCGAGCACAATTCCGAGATCTACATCCCGGAGGATGTGGTGGTTCCGATCGGGAGGATCGCGGAATTCGTGGATGGTCTGCCGGAGATGGAGAAATTGTACGGGTTCAAGGTTTACTCGTTCGGCCATGCCGGGGACGGTAACATTCACCTGAATATATCCGCTGAGGGCGGACGGGACCGTATCCCGGAAATTGAGAAGGGAATAGCGAAAATTCTGGAGCGGGTGCTGGCTATGGAGGGCACCATATCGGGTGAGCACGGCATCGGCGCCGCCAAAATGAAATTTCTGCCGATGGAACTCTCTGAGGAAAGTATCCGCATTCAAAAGGAGATAAAGAAAGTATTCGATCCGAACACCACCCTGAATCCGGGGAAGATATTCCTGTAACCGGAGACTGCATTGACGTTCGGCAAGAAGTTGGAAAAATAGAGACAGCCTACCGCTCACCATTTCACCTGTAATCGGCGCTGGAAGCTCCGGCTTCCATGTTACCAGCCAAAAGACAACAATAGAAAATCGGACGGAATCTGTAGTATATAGCTCCTCGTGATCTTCTGCTAAACAAGTCTATATCCCTGTTTACAGCAATTCAGAATTTTCGGCCGACGACAAATGGATCGTCGGGATGGAGAAGCCGACCTTGGAACAGGAATTTGGCAATGGCAACTGCGCGCAGCCTGTATGAACGGAAGCTTGCCACTCCCGGGCAAGCAGTGAGTGAAATCAAAAGCGGGAGTGCATTGGCTTTTGGAATCGCTGCCGGCCAACCGCCCGCACTTCTCAATGCCGTTGCGAAGCGCCTGCGGGACGGGGACCTCCGGGACCTTCGCATTTATTACAAACTGGCGATGAAACATGCCGCCGAGACTGTCCTGGCAGACGATGTACTGCATGCCGTCCATCCACACCCTTTGTTCATGACCGATGTAGACAGGCGGATCATCGAGAAGCAACTGTGCTCGAAGAACAAAATACTGAGCTACGTACCGAACTACTTCTATCAAATTCCGAGACTCTTCACTGAATTCATTCCGATAGACACGTTCCTCATTACCGTTTCACCCATGGACCGAGCCGGCTATTTCAGTCTCGGAACCAACAACGAT
This sequence comes from Pseudomonadota bacterium, assembly GCA_023416335.1. Next base: position 20,349 of record JAEZHY010000007.1, read on the forward strand.
TTTGCCTCAACTGTTGTGCGTTCGTGCGGGAAGTGCATAGTGGAAGTCAATCGGAACATGCCGAGGGTTTTTGGAGAGTCGCTCGTGCATGTTTCCGAGATACATGCGATAGTCGAAAACGACGTTCCGTTACTGGAGGCGGCCCCACACCCCGAGATGCCGGAAGACGACATCATTGGAAGGACCGTTGCGGAGATGATCCCGGACGGAGCTACCATACAACTCGGCATTGGGGGCATTCCCAACGCGGTTTGCCGTTACCTGACCGGCCATAAGAACCTCGGCATCCATACGGAACTTCTGACGCCGGGCATGGCGGACCTTATCGAATGTGGTGCCGTTAACGGAAGACGGAAAACACTGCATCGGTGGAAGCACGTTTTCACTGTCGCCCTGGGAGATCGTCGTCTTTATGAGTTCATGAACGACAATCCATCGATGGAGAGCTACCCGTGCTCGCATGTGAACCACCCGACCGTGATCGCACAGAATGCAAAGATGATTTCAGTCAATTCGGCCATAGAAATCGACCTGTACGGCCAGGTCAGCGCGGAGTCGATGCATTGGCACGAATTCAGCGGAACCGGTGGTGCGCTCGATTTCATGAGGGGGGCTTTCGATTCGCCCGGCGGGAAATCCATCCTGGCGCTGTATTCGACAGCTCAGCACAGCACGGTTTCGAGGATCGTGCCGCGGCTTACGAGCCTCGTAACAGACCCTCGAATGGATACCGAGTTCGTCGTGACTGAGCATGGAGTTGCCAATCTCAAGGGGAAGCCAACCAGAGACAGGGCCCTGAGCCTCATTAACATAGCCCATCCGAAGTTCAGGGATGAACTGACCGCGGAAGCCCGAAAAACAGTTCTGATTTGAGGAGGTTTGAAAATGCCTTTGATAGACGTGGAGATTACCGACAATATCGGCATTATCTGTATGAACAATCCCGCCAAGAAGAATGCATTGAGCAGGGAACTGGTTTTCGATATCGTTCGGACTCTTGAGGATTTTAAAGAACGCCAAATCGCCGCGGTGATTCTGAGAGCGCCGGAGGGGTGCGGCGTATGGTCTGCTGGACATGATATAAAGGAACTGCCTCAGGCGCGCCGCGACCCGCTCGGCTACCACGACTCACTCGAGGAGCTTCTGCGGGCGGTCCAGGATTATCCTGCGCCCGTAATCGCCATGGTTAATGGAAGTGTCTGGGGTGGTGCCTGCGATCTGGTCATGACCTGCGACATCGTAGTCGGAGACGAGTCCTCTTCTTTTGCGATTACACCGGCGAAACTCGCGCTGCCCTACAATGCTTCCGGCATCCTGCATTTCATCAACAGGATCGGTTTGAACATAGCAAAAGAGATGTTCTTCTCTGCGGATCCCATTCAGGCCGAAAGGGCCGAGCAAGTCGGCATTGTCAATCATCTCGTCCCGTCCGGTGAACTGCTTGAGTTTACCGTCAGTCTGGCAAAACGTATTGCAATGCGATCAAGTCTTGCCATTGCGGTCATCAAGGAACAGTTCAACATTCTTGCCGGGGCGCATCCCATGTCTCCCACCGCCTTCGAGAGAATCCAGGGCTTGAGGAGACGCGTATACGACAGCCATGATTACGAAGAGGGCGTGCGGTCGTTTCTTGAGAAGCGGGCGCCGGTGTTCAAGGGAGAATAGGGCAGGCGGATCGTTTGGGCGGGGTTCCCAACCCTGAGGGGCAGTTGCCCGGAGATGGGCCTGTTTCCCAGGCATTTTTCGAGGGAGCCCCCAACTCCGTCATCCCGGCAGTGCTTTTGAGCCGGGAACTAGGGTTTCTAAGGTCTTGGATTCGCGATTAATCCGCCCCTGGTTTCCGGTTTCCACCGAATGACGAGGCTTGGTTCCACGAGTCATTCGGGGCTGCCGCGATGATTGGGCGACAGCTCCGGAAGCTTGGGACCAGGGGGACAGGCTATGCTTCCGGAATGAATAATTCTACTCGGGCTTTTCTCCGCAGTCTCTGCGATCTCCGCGTGCCGCAAGTTATTCGGCTTTGAAGTATCCCTTCGGCACGACGACTATTCCCCTGGGCGTCACCGTGAAACGTTCACGGTCGGCGAGAGGGTTGATGCCGATCTCGGTATGGGGAGGGATCACGTTGTGTTTGTCTATGATTGCCTTCTTTATTCTGCAGTGCCGACCGATTTCCACGTTGTCCATAATCACCGATTCATCCACCTCCGCCCAACTTCGGACCGTGACATTATAGGACAGGACGGAACTCCTGACGGTCCCTCCGCTGATAATGCAGCCGTGGGAAACCACTGAATCAACTGCCATGCCTGTGCGCGATTCTTTTCCACCGGGTTCGTTGAAAACGAATTTTGCCGGCGGGTATTGGCGCTGGAGAGTACGAATGGGCCAGAGGCTGCCGTACAGGTTGAAGAAAGGATCGATACCGGTGAGGTCCATATTGGCGTTCCAGTAGGCATCGAGCGTACCGACGTCGCGCCAGTACTGGGAATCCCGGGTCGTTTCGACAAGCTGAACGCGTCTCACGCCGTCGGGATCCACCTGGTGTATGTAATCCCGGATCTGGTTCAGTCTTCTGTAAGGGTAGGCATAAATTTTCAGATCAGAAATGATCTTGGGGATTATGTCCCCTCCGAAATCGTCGTAATCAGTTCGGTGGAGCAGATCAAGCAGAAGATCGGTCCTGAAAAGATAGATCCCCATGGACGCGAGGCAACGCTCCGGATCGTCCGGAATGGGTTTGGGGTCCTTCGGCTTTTCGGCCCAGGCCTGGATCCTGAAGGAGTTGTCCACCTCTGCGATTCCGAATTCCGATCCCTGGGACCGATCCACTTCGAGAAGACCTACCGTCACGTCGGCTCCGACTTTCTCGTGGTACTGGCGGAATGCAGAGTAGTCCATTTTATAAACATGGTCCCCGGACAGTATCAGAACATACCGTGGCCGTTCGCGTTCGATCAGATACAGATTCTGACGCACGCAGTCCGCCGTTCCCCGGTACCACTCCGTACCCATGCGCTGCTGCGGAGCGGCAATTCGAAGGTAATGGCCGAGGTCGCCGGAAAAGATGTTCCAGCCTTCTTCGATATGGTCCACGAGGGATTGGGACTTGTACTGAGGGAAAATCAACATCTTGTAAAGCTGTGAATTGATGCAGTTACTGAGTGGTATGTCGATCAGTCTGTATATGCCGCCGAAAGGTACGGCAGGTTTCGACCGATCCTGGGTGAGGGGCATGAGCCGCTGCCCCCTTCCACCCGCCATTATGACAGTAAGCACATCCTTCATATGCCTTGCTTTCTATTGGATTATTGTTTCAGGAGCTCCATCGCATTGGCAGGAAACTCATTTCCCCGAAACTTGACGTTCCCGTTCTTGTCGATCAGGACGAACAGCGGAATCCCCTGGACCTGGTAAGCGCGTACCGCCTTGCCTTCTCCATCGTAGAGCACGGTGTAGGGAGCAGGGTGAGCCTCCTCGAAGCGTTTGACCCTGGCAAGGGAATCTCCCCCGCCTACGTTAATCCCCAGAATTTCAAGGTCGCCCTTGGGAACCTGGTTTCTCAAGTTAATCACGTTGGGTCGCACTGCCATGCAGTAAGGGCACCAGCTGGCCCAAAAGTAGAGAAGCACCGGTTCCTTACCTTTAAATTGGCTCAGAGTTACATTGGAACCGTTCAGGTCGGGCAGTTCGAAATCCGGGGCAGCGGCGGAAACCGCGGGTGGGGCACCTGCCTGAGTTCCCGCGGCCATGGCGGGAACGGCCCAATATGCGCCAATACCCAAGGCAATCGCTAAAGTGAAAATAGAGAAGAAGAGACTTTTCCTGCATTTTTTCAAGGTCATATCAAAAACTCTCCAGTCTTGATGATGAAATACTCTGCCGCCAGAATCATCAGAACGCCGAAAACCCTCTGAATCCTGAGCATCCAGATCCCTGACCGGGGCAGTGAGGTCAATAACCCGGTGAACGTACCCACAATTATCACCAGGCTGCCAAGGCCGTATGAAAAAGCGAAAAGCATTCCTATACCGTAGGCAATATGTTGCTGCGCTGCCACGAATGTCAGAAGCACGCCAAGAATCGGGGTGGTACAGGTGCTTACCACGAGTGCCGACGCCCCGCCCAGAATAATGCTGCTGATGATATCGTGTCCGGCAAACCCGGTTACTTTCAGTCTGTTAAGGAATGCGGGCGGGGAAAGGGGAACCGCTTCCAACATCACGAGGCCGAAGAAAAGGCAGATGTTTCCCACGACAAGGTAAGTCCATGGGCTGGATGTGAGAGACCCGAACATTTGGCCGGTCAGTGCAGCGAAAATGCCCAGAGACGAATAAACGATCGACATGCCCAGAACATAAAAAACCGAGAGCAGAAAGCCTTTTCTTTTACTGCCGTTCGCCTTGCCTCCGATGAAGGCCACCGTAATCGGCATCATCGGGTAGGTGCAGGGAGTAAAACTGGCCAAAACGCCGCCGGCAAATGCCAGGGCAATCGCCAAGGCGGGAGAGCTGTGCGCTATCCCTTCAAAATGAGAAATCCACTCCATAATTGCCTCTCGTTCGACTCCTTAAGAGATCCGATTTCCCCCATCTGTCGATTTGCAGTGAACGATTTCGAAACCGGCTCCGTCAATATTTTAAAAAGCGGATTGGACATCATTCCGCTTTCAATATCAAAATCTGTTCCAATACCTTCCTGCTCTGAAGTTCTTTTCCGGTATGATAACGAAACCAGTCGAGCAATCCTCGCAGAAGAGGAGCCTTCATCTCCTGTCGTATTCGCAATCGCCAGATTTTTTCAAGAGGAATTTTCCTCGAATAGTGGATCAGAGCAAGCGTACCCAAATCCAGAGCGATAAAGCTTTTATTAGGAGCAAAATGATCGGGGCAGACCAGTTTCCCCTGACTTGCCTGCCAGAACCATTTTGGGGCCGTTCTCAATATGCGCCGGCAAATCATGCACCCATCGAGAGCCGGCATATACCCCATCAGGAACTGAAACCGCAATAGTGCTAATAGTAACACATTCTGCGGATCCTTGTCCCGCTCCAGCACGCCGAGCGTTTCTTTGTGCAACTGGAATAGATCGGGTTGCGATTCGCCTTCCGGAACCATCTCCAGGACAATTTCCGAAAAGAGTGCCGCGTAAGCCCATTTTGCAATGTCGGCACGCATGGGAATATAAGGCTCAACAAGCCTGCATGCTTCAATCCAGAAAAAAGAATTCTTCTCCCGGCACTCCAACTGGACAAGGCTGCATGGTTCAAATGTGTTTACAAAGCGTTTTTTGCTCCTTCTCGCCCCTTTTGCCAGCCCCCGTAATTTTCCGTGGGCCGCGGAATGAAACGAGATCAGACGATCGGATTCGCCGTGGTCTCGTGTAGTTAGAACAATCGCTTCCGTTTCGAGTATCTTCATCAAAAGTCCAAGCCTTACATTAATCTAACTACGTTGCCGAGCCGGAAAATTCAGCGTCGATAAAAACACCGGCCTGGCAAGCGTGCATTCTAAACGTGTTGAGCTTATTGTTCAAGAAAGGGTAGCCAAAACGGCTCGGGTGGAGGGCAAAAAAATGGAAGAATCTAGCGGATTACCTCGACGGGATTAAATCCTGAGACTGCCTGCCTGATGTCTTCCAATATTCTCCCCGATTGCAGTCTCCAATCGGGGGGAAGAAATCGATTCAATATCTTTGCGGCATCCTCTGTGGATTTGCCCGCCATCAATGCATAGTAGGCTGTTGTAATGGCTTTGCCCACCCTCGATTCTGTCTCCTTTCCTCTTCGCGAAGCCTTCTGTGCCGAATTTAGACTCTTCTTCAGCAGGCCGGAGTAGAATGCGCTGAATTCCCCGACGCGGTCCGCCCGCCATCTATCACCATCAAAGACCAGCAGTCGTGTCATTCCCGGAGAGTCGGCAAAAGAGAGTTCGAGTTCGGAGTTTTCCACGGAATAATAAGCGAATTGCCAGTCGATAACTTTTATTAAGCTCCCTTCTTTTCTTCCTGCTTTGACCAGTTTGATGTCGGCGTCGGAGTGGGCGAGATCGACTGAATTGAGGGAGGTCTTTGCTCCGCAATCGGTGGCAATGAGCAGTGTCAGGCAGCAATGGGCGCCTCCCGAAAAACAATATGCCAGAAGCGACCTGCAATTCGGCCTGGGTAAATCGGGAATAATCCTTGGTTCGCGAATCTTGAATGCGCACTCGCTCTGGAAGACTATCTCCCCATCTATGGAGTACTTAAGCGAGTACTCATCGGGGCCGCCCTTTTCTTCTGCTGTGAACTTGAGGTCGCCCAGTCGGAGTTGAATTTGAGCCGGGCTTTCGGTTTTTTTCGCTTCATCAGCCAATGCGCGGACCGTGAAAAAAAGGAAAGCAGCAAAAAGAGCCGAAATCAGAACAAGTATTTTTCGCACAAACAGTCCTGGCAGTCTAAAGAAGTCCAACGCCACGCAGAATTCCGTCTCAGAGATCCCGCAGGAAGGATAATGATCAAATTCCCGATATTTCCACATTGCGGTGAAAACATCGGCTCACCTCTCTAATTCGAATTTCAAAGTTATATAAGCGTATGATGCTGGTAATGCAAATCCGAATGACTCGGCTGGGAAATTTTCAATGGGTTCCAAAGGACGGACGGCGAGCACGATGGAGCATACGCTGCTGCGTTCCCTTCACCTGGCTCGCCGTTCACTTACTTCTAGAATTCGTCGAAATTGTTCTTATCAAACGGAATTACTTCCTTGGGGCTCTTGCCCTTAGGGCGAGGAGGTTTCTGCGAAACGGGCAGGCCGGTTTTTTCCGGTTGGCCGATAACCACTCCCGCAGCTTTTCGTTTATTTTCGGCATCGGCAGGTGAATTCCAGCCGTGTTGCGTTTCGCCCTTTCCATCTACGAGCGTGGTCAGGGCAACGACAAACCCTTTTATCTTTTCAGCCTGAGAGTTCATCTCTGCAGAGGCGGAAGCCGATTCTTCAGCGCTGGCGGAGGTCTGCTGCGTGACCTTGTTCATGTTGTCCACGGCCTTGCCGATCTGCTCTATTCCCGATGCCTGTTCCTGGGAGGCCGCTGCTATTTCTCCCACCAGTTCTCCGGATTTCGAAACGATCTGAACCGTTTTCCTGAACTCATTATTTGTTCCTTCAACTATTTTGGAACCTTCCTTGACTCTTGTCACTGTGCCTTCTATGAGCCCTGCGGTATTCTTTGCAGCTTCGGCAGCTCTCATTGCAAGGTTCCTCACCTCGTCGGCAACGACCGCGAAGCCCGCACCGGCTTCTCTCGCACGGGCTGCTTCCACCGCGGCATTCAAAGCGAGAAGGTTCGTCTGGAAAGCGATCTCGTCAATTGTTCTGATTATCTTCTGCGTGTCTTCGCTCGCCTTGGATATTTCGACCATGGAATTCGTAAGCCGGCCCATCGCTTCGTTTGCCTTCCCAATCACGTCGGTTGCCTCCCGCATGAGCAGGTTGGCCTGACCGGCATTGTCGGCATTCTGCTTTGTCATTGCCGCCATTTCCTCGAGGGAAGAGGAAGTCTCTTCGATACTGGCGGCCTGCTGTGAGGCCCCTTCGGCGAGTTGCCTGCTTGTTGACGAAATTTGCGCCGCAGCCCCGGCCAGCAAATACGAACTGTCGGACAGTCCCTTTGCAGCCCTGCTGATGGGTCTGGTCGTAGATCTGCCGAACAGGTACACTGCGATCAGTGCCACAGCAAGCAGAACCAGGCCGATGAGTGCCGCCTGGTTCCTGAATCCCGTTGTCGCCGACATGAATTCTTCCATGGGCTGAACGACCCCGATGCTCCAGCCCCTGATCCCTACAGGGGCGACATGGCCGATTTTTGGTTGGCCCTGATAGGACCATGCCACAGCGGCTTTTTCCTGGCCCATCATCTTTTGCGCAAGATGTTCGAGCCCTGGGGTCTTGGCCATGTTCAGTTCCAGTATGAGCTTTCGATCGGGGTGAGCGATGATATTGCCGGTTTCATCGACCAGGAATGAATAACCTGAATCCCCAACTTTGGTGTTGGCAACAATATCGACGAGAACGTCAATTTTGGAGGCGATGCCCAGGAGACCGGCAAACTGGCCGGATGCCGTTTTGATCGGCACGTACACGATCATGACCGGCTCGCTGGCTGTCTTGCCTTTGACGATCGGTGCTATGCTTGGCTTCCCATCCTGCTTTGCAGCCTTAAAATATTCCCGGTCCGATATGTCCATGGTCTGGTAAGCTTTTGTATCACCGTCGCTCTTTACACCCGCGAACGACTTCCCGCGTGCATCGGTAATGTAGATCCCGACATATTTATCCCCGAGTTGCTTTATTACGCCGGATAAGTCCTTGTTCAAGGCATCGATCTGCTCTCTGGCACTATCAGGTCCTTTTTCGCCGACTTTGGCGCACAGTTCCGGAATCACCCTCAGTGCCGACAACGCCTTTGCCTGGGTGAGTTCCATATCAACAATCGTTCGGACTGTTTTCCCGAGTTTCTCCACTGTATCCACGGACATTCTCTCAGAGAGATCCGTGAGTGAACCGGTGGTCCTCATGATTATGAAGCCGCCTATCGTCAGCATCGGAATGAGCATCGCAATAACCCCGCCTGTGATCAGCTTCCTGTTCAGGCTGAGACTCCTCATTTACCCTGTCCTCCCTTCTTGGTCCCGTTCTCCTCGATTTGTACAGACACGTGTTGACGTGCCTTCGGCTGCCGGAAAATTCAGTGGAATTCCGAAGTCCAGGGCAGGCTTTGCTACACCCGCAGGGCCCCCAAAGCATCCGGAAACATTCCGAGCGGATGAGGTCATAGCCCGACGAGGAACTTGAGAACTAATCTGCCAAAACCAACGATGATCGATGTACAACCAGTAATGATGAATCTTGGATGAAGCGTGTTGGGATCAAACCCGTCCCGGCCTTTGCGGGGAAGAGGTGAGAAGCAAACGGCTGGAAATTGGTCAGAGAGTTCTTTCTTGCAATCCGCCTGATGCGGGTCGGGATTGCCTGCGGAAACGGCTTTGATCTATGCAGGATGAAAATCGGCGTCAAGTCGCTTTAACTTTAGGAAAATATGGGGAGGCCATCTTCGGACCAAGAGTCGGGTCTTTTTGCTGCGCTGAAAGCGCTACATGGCCAATAGCCCAAGGTCAGAGGAGCGTTGCCCCGGGATTGGACAAGCTGATGCTGCGATTTCCCCGAAGGATAAGACGGCATAATACCATGGGGCCGTTATTTTGAATTCGGCTTTTCCGCTCCTTCCTCGTTCTCTCTTCTGCAGACATTGACACCCTCCCCGGAATTCCTTCAACCCTGATAAAGCCTAACAACGCCTGATGCCCCCCAACAAAGCCTGATAGAAGAGATTTGTAACCCTGATAAACCCTGCCAGAGGGTCTGACAGATGTCTGACAAAGGCTGAAATGAGCTGACAAAGCCTGACACGGTGGGGCGGAGAGACGGTTATCGATTATTGACGCAAACCGGCCAACCCGGGTCGGTTGCGTCGGAGTCCGGATCGCAACCCGTCGCCTCCGGCCCGGTGAAAGAGGAATTTTTCTATTCGGTTTTCAAAGATCTATCCGCATCCCGGGGATTCTTATTATTTCTATGCAATCAGGGATGGAATCGCAGCGCATCATAAAAGATGTGTTTTTCAGGTACGGATATTCCAGTTAAAAAAACATTCCTGCATTGCATGGAGGGGCATCCGGAGGAGGTTTACGGCAACCGGAGATGCAAAAGAGCGCGGATTCGGCAAAACGATAATGTCCATAATTTCGGAGATCGCAGACCCTCGTCGGTTTCCGACCGAATGTACCCGATGGAGGTGGCGCGGAAGCGCCATCCAGGAATTGGGAAGCTAATGTCCCGACTTTTCACTGAAGGGAATAAAGGCAAGGTGCTCACGGTGCCTGGTCGGGAGACCAGGTCCGGCGAATGTCTTCAAGCGGCGCGGTCAGGAAACCGCGCCACAACTCTTGGGGGAAAGAATCCTCGGGCGCTTGAGTTGACGCTAATGAGCCGGACTATCATGGAGACCAGGAAGAATTGCTGCTTTTTCGGCAAACCCGGCAGTCGTATTTATTTCAATTTTAGAGCAGGCTCTCCGAGGAGAGAAAAGGTCATCCAGTCGTAAGCAAGTTTGAGGAGCGAAGCGTCGTCGGAGCGAATTCCGTCGATTTCCTCCTCAGGTATTTCGAACAGGCTCAGGAAACGGCTGTTGAGGACCATCTCCCGGAACTTGTCGAGATTGTAACTCGCCAGGTAAAAAACCTGCTGCTGCCTGGGCGGAAGCACATTGTCTCTCAGCTTGGGGTGAGTGATTATCTCCATCCAGCGATCGTTTGACGCGTAATACTCTTTGAGTCCCTGGTCTTTGAGCCACTCATCAACACTCCACGTCTGTTCCTCCTCGAAGCCGCTGCAATGGTCTTCCCGCAAGACGAAGTAGCTCTCAATCACGGTTCCATGCATCCGGTGAATACGCGAGGCCCTCGCGATCGGGTAGATGCGGCAGGCGGAAGGGCGGTCCTCATAGACCGTACATCCTTGAGGCGAAACGAACGGACAGGTATTGCGCTCGTTGTCGTTCATCTGCAGATGCACCATCGGCAGATTCCGGTTATCATCGAAATTGCAGTCAGTATAACGATCCAGAAAATCCGAAGAGGTCATTCCAAGACGGTTTTTGAGTCGCAAAATATCGTACGGGGTCAGCAGGAGGTTTAGCTTGCGGCAGCATTCGGTAAAGCACGGAACGCCGGGATGGCATGCAAACCGGAATCCGCCGTTTGCGAGCGGTTGAATTTTATCCTGAATATCCAGGGGGGCGGTTTCCCTTACTTCCATATCAAAAATCTCCAAAGCAATACTTGGTCGGCCCTGATGTTACGGGACGGGCAGAGCTGGAGCCGGCCCTTCTCTTCGATCAGGACAAGTTCACACCGGAATCCAGGCTTTAGGGCAGATTAATCGTGAATT
>JAEZHY010000077.1 GCA_023416335.1 Pseudomonadota bacterium
TCGCTCCTTGTTCACAGCTTTCCACCTTCCCATACCAGAAAAACTCGGCCGTGCCCAGCATGAAGTGCAATTTTCGGCCAAGATCAAGAAAATTTTTGAGAGTATGTAGTACCCTGTGATTAGTTACTCCTCAGCGACTCTATGAAGATTCAGGTCTTACCTGCATAGTCAGCGAGGCATCAGGTGATGACCTGTCTCAGCAGATCGAGGATGCGATAAGTTTCTTAGAACTACACAGGACTTCCATAGAAAGACTCTCATCGTATAATTTCGATGATGCACGATTGGATTTCGGAATTTTTTGCAGAATAGGAGAAGACTCTGACAGGAACTACTTTTTCTCTCAATCGGAGTACTTCCCGCCGGAACTCCTTAAGGCTTCAGGACATATTGGGATAGGAATAGAGGTGTCACTATATAAGAAAGACACTTTTTGCTAACCATGGCATAAAGGCATACCAGCACTACACTAAGAATCCTCGATGCTTTGTACAGTTAATAGGAGGAAGGAGTCACAACTGCACTTTTTACAATTTCTTTTTCAAGGGCGCTTCTGCTACCCATTTGTCAGAGATCGAAAAGGAATCTCATCGCAGGTGTCAAATCTGGTGCTCTTGTCATTTTTCCTGAGTTGCTGTCTTCTGCCCGTTCGATCGTCAGGTGCAAGTTCCATAAAATATAATGATGAATTTATAATTCGATGCGTAGAAAATGAATGCAGAGACGTCGCCGGATTTAAGGCCCCATTGGGCAGGAATACGGAACCATACCAAGTCCCGGTAGCACAGGACCTCGTTGCGTTTATCACGAGACTTTTGGCCTATTTCTATTTTGCTGCGGAACCTCTTAATGGTATCTATGAAATAAACATGGCTCCAGTGGATGACCATGCTTTCTCGAGTCCAAGTTATTTCGCTTATTCTGTTTCCTTAGAGTCCGGTCTAGTATATCTCGTTAGAAAGTTGAGGGATGAACCTGCTGAAAAGGACTTCGACGAAATCAAGAAGAAGATCCTGATTGACTATCCAAAGTATCAGAAGTCATTAACATTCGAAAAAATCAACTGGGACCGGCAGTTAGCGGAACGATATTTTAAAGAAAACCCTGATGACAGCCATTATGAAAGAAGGACCTTGGGGCTTCTTCTTCAGAACATCGTCGATACCGACCTTTTCAGATCGAAAATGAGAAAATGGGAGTCCCGGTGCAAAACACAGCCCGTTCCCTACTGTGGCTATCTCGATGAAATGAAAGAAATGGAAGAAAGATATTTCTATTCGTATATAAGAATTGGTGAAGAAGAGCATTTTCCTGATATAAATACGATATTACTGGAAGACCTGACAGTAGATTTTAAGTATGACATGATTTATGTCTTTCCCAAACATAATCCATTAAAGAAAGAGTTGATGCGAAAAAAGGACCTCATTATCCTCGGAACGCCTAACGAATCAGTTGATATCCCGGAAGGAGAGAAATTTAGAATAAAAGGATGCCATTTAAGTTTTCTCTGGTTAATTGGACTTAGCAAAACGCGGAATATATGTGAAATCGTTGACTCGAAAGGAACGGAATCATCAGTCAGCGAGAACGATTTAAAAAGTTATTTGGGACTGAAGAAGACAAAGATCCTTGGAATGGGCCTATAGTTGGGAGAGATGGCCATCTACTACACCTCTACAATTCCTTTTTCAACGGTATTTCTGTCAAGAGTTTTAAAACATGGCCAGTAGCTCAGAGGGCGACTATGATACTTGACTCGTCGCAAACTGAGCAAATGCAGACATGGCCCTACGATCCACTTTTGCCAGATTCTTAGCACGGGCATGCTGTTGATTTTTTTGGCTTGCTATTTTTTCCTGGCCAGATACATCAATCCTATCCCCATTGCACAAACTGCACAAACTTGAAGGAACAGGAGTTCTTTATCTGGTGTGGTATCGTATATACCCGAACCTTCATTTTATTTGGCCTCGCATTTTTTGGAGTCGTGCATTTCATGGAAACGGACATTCAGCATAATCACCAGGGAAATTATACTACTTCCGGGCAGGAACGCCAGATGCCTTTCTTCCTTTATGTATGGTGACAAGCAGAGATTTTTGAATCAATGGGGGCGTAAAAATGCAGTTTCCGCGGTTTGTATAAGTACCGCGTATGAAGTGCTGAGCTGGCACTGGAAGGGGATCACTCGGATGAAATCCCTTTTTCGCTTTCTTCCGAAACATCTATGTCTTCCGGTGCAATCCACACAACCTTTCCGTCACGCCAGGTCGCCACGGGATTGCCCATTCTCTTGTGTTGCAGCAGGGCCTGCCGAACAGCCTCAGCAAGAGCCCGGTCCATCCCTTCCCTGTCTTTAAAGAGCTTGCCGATGTCTTTCTTAACTTTTTCCTGCATCAGGAACTCGCTTCGCTGAATCTTGCCCAGATCCCCGGGTCATGCACTTCCCTGTCCACATTTCCCTCACCCATGGCAACCAGGCGCGGGCCGGATACCGCCGAATTGTCGCACAGTCGAATCTCAATTGCCAATCCAAACGAATGCCCGTCCTGCGACAACGCTTTTGGATTCGCCACAGGTTTGATATAAAAGGTGATTTGAACAAGCGTGTTATGAGCCTGAAAGCCAACTGGGAAGCCAGGAGACTCAAGAATGGTATTCTCCTCTGAAAATCATCGAATGGTCGATGAGTATGTACGACTGCGGAAGGTCCTGAAAACTATAACCGAGGAATGCCTGCATCTTCTGCCCAAGGCGTCCTTTCTGGAATGTGCCGGGAAGTTGGGAATGGCGAGAGGCAAAGTTATGGTAGTCAACGACCCCGATGCAATGCCGCTACTCGTTGAGTATTGCTTGTACTGTTTTAGAATGGGAGGGAAAACTTTAGTTGAGCGCTATGTGGAAAAAACCCGCCCCTCGCCTCAATCGGATGAAATGGCAGTCTGCCGCGCCATGATGGATTCCGTCTTTTCCGTTTTCCAGATTCGTCAGGTGTACAAAGGCAGAGGGGTTCTGCTCCATGACCTTTTCAAGGAGAACGAGGTGCTGTTAATGGATTTGGGATTGGGCGACACTGCTGTATCCGAGACTGTGCTGGTGGGAAGAATATTACCCTTGGCTGACTTCCATATGTCCGCGGGCACTCTTCTGCCTCTTGTCGAAGAGCCTGTGGTCGGGGCAGTCTATCCCATACTTGAAAAGTGGCGGCTCCAGCACCCGGAAATGGGGCTCACGAGACTGTCGCCCGGCCTCGAGGCCGCCTTTTCAGCCCAGATCATCCGAGCAGCCTTGAAGGCGGGGGTGCTCGATAATGTAAGATATTCCGAGGTCCTTGAATAAGAGGCCTGTAAAATGAATCGTTTTGTTGCGGTGTGTGTGTTTTTAGTGCTCGCGTCAACGCTAGCCGCATTCGGGGCGGCGGTGCCGGTTTTAGCCGATAAAACCGATCCGGGCAGTGCCAACGGGCCGGCACTTATGGCCGTCAACGGACCAACCCCCAATCCATTTCTGGCGGCTCCGCTTTATGCGATTACCCATTTTGACCCCTCCGCAAGCGACTCGATACCTTACGGGCCTCCTTCCGGAGTGTTTGTCGTGGACCCCGGGAACCAGGCGGTTTGCCCCGGCGGCCCGACAAGCATCATGACTCTTGCCTCAAAAGACCCGAATTACATGTGGCAGGTTAGTTCCGATCGCGTGGCTTACGTGCGCAAAGAAGGCGGGAAGTGGTTCACCGCTGCGAAGTTCGAGGCCCTCGCCAACGCCTCGGGCGGGGTTTACCCGGCAATTCCGGATGCAACGTTTCGTGCCTTCGGGGAAGCGTCGGCAGTCGGAAAGACCGTGAGTTCGATGGACAGCTATCTGAAAGGTCTTTTCGGAGACAACTATGCCGGCCGCTTCGGGCAGGGAGTTTACACCCTGGTGGATAACAGGAATGTTCTGTATGCGAATTACTTCGGCAACCTGTACGGTTTTGCATTGAACGATCAGGCAGATCCCGGAGCCGGCATAACTGTTGCCTGCGAGCTGTCCAATGTCGTTTCCGCGATCGAGGGTCCTTCGGCTTCCGCAATCCTTGTCGGCCTTTCCATGACTTACGACGGTAATCTCATCGTCACCTTTACCAATGGAGTGGCAGTCATCGACCGGGACCTCACTCTTGGAGTCAAATCCTTTTACCCGTTTGGACCCGGCGAGATGGTGACCAACTCTCTTAGCGTCGACGAGAATAACGGCATATACGTGGCAAGCAATCTGCTCATGCGAAAACTCGTGTGGACCGGCACGACCCTGTCGGATGCGGCGAGCGACGGCGCCTGGTCGAACGCATACGACAACTCGGGAAGCGCGCTTCCTCCCGTGATCAAAGCGATGAACGGCACGGGCTCCACCCCGACTCTCATGGGTTTCGAAAACGACCTCGACAAGCTTGTAGTCATTACTGACGGCGCAAAACAAATGAAACTGGTCGCGTTCTGGCGCGATGCAATACCCCAGGGATTCACCGGGCGCATTGCCGGGCAGATTCAGGTAACCTGCGGTTTCGATCCCCTGCCTGAATGGATACAATCGGAGCAGTCCGTTGTTGTGGAGGGGTATGGGGCTTTCGTAGTGAACAACATCCCGCGGGAAGTCCCCGCCGAGCTTACGGCGGCGCCCAGGCTGCTGCAGGTCTCGCTGATGGGGCCTGCCTATACCGGTTCGTACGGCGTCGAGCGCTTTCAATGGGACCCTGTGACGCACAATTGGTCCTCGGCATGGGCGCGGCCGGATGTCTCATCGACGAGCATGGTTCCGATCCACAGCGAGTCGGGCAAAGTGGCTTTAATAAACGGCTACAGGCCGGATCGGGGATGGGAAGTGCTCGGAATGGATTGGGACACGGGCAAGACAGTTCATCAGACGATTTTCGGCCACAAGAACTTCGGCAACGGAGCGTACGCGCTTCTGCAGTATCTCGAGAACGAGGACCTCGTCTTTAACTCTATCGCGGGACCTTTCCGGGTGCACTACAATCGCGGACTCGGTTGCGAGATGCATTTACTGCTTCTGGATTGATTTGATTTACCCATGGACGAGAGAGGGGCCACTCCCGCACTTTTCGCAATTCCTTTTTCAAGGACTCTTCAAGAGTGCAGGTGCGACCCCTCTTTGTCTTATGTTCCGGCCACATCAGGATCTAATGCCGATCTGGCCGGTTTTGGCCGGTTCTTCAGGGAAACAATTCGCCATCAGGGTTCGTGCCTTCTCACGAAAAAGACCTCTGATTCTTGGCAAATTGTACGGCAGCAATCGCGATCACTTCATTGGGATCGATCAACGGCGCAGAAAAATCCATACCGCCCAGGATAATCGGAATTTCGGTACATCCCATCACCAGAGCTTCAGCGCCGTTTGCAATCATGTGCCGGATTGGGCCGACCATAAGATCGACTACTTCCGGCGTTTTTCCGTCATATTTGAATGTGAATATGGATTTTTGGACCTGATCCTGGATACTGTCGGGAAGTCCGAGAACTTTGATTCCGTGCTTCTCGAAAGACTTTTGATACAAGCCGGTTTGCATTGCAGCGCTGGTAGCCAGTACACCAACCGTTCGAACGCCCGGAACCGCCTTGATTGTCTCTTTTGCCGCTTCTTCTATGATGTGCAGAAATGGAATCCGGACGGCATCTTTTATGTCGTCGTAAAAGTAATGAGCCGTATTTGCGCCTATTATAATGAAATCGGCTCCGGCCCGCTCAAGATTTCGAGCGGTTTCCCGCATTGCCGGTACGGGCGATTCTCCGCCCTTTAAAATGGCATCCTGTCTGCTCGGCATTTTGGGATTGTTGTCTATGATTATCCTCAGATGATCCTCATCCGTTTTCGCATGAGTATGTTGCACAATGCGGGCAAAAAGGTCGATCGTTGCTTCAGGCCCCATCCCGCCCAGTATTCCGATAATCTTGTCTTTCATATCCCCTACCCCCGCGAGATCGCTGAAACGGTGGGCATCGCCTTGTCTTTTTCCGAATGCCCGAGGATTGCCGTGACCACGACCGTCCCGAGTACGTTTATCGTGGTTTGTCCCATGTCGATGAGCCTGAATATTCCAGCCAGAAGCCCGATGACTTCGAGCGGCAGACCGAGTGTCTTAAGATAGATCGTAGTTGCGACGAATATCCCGCCGGGGATTCCAGGACTTCCGAGGGTCATGAGAACACCGAGGAGCACCGCCGTTACCTGCTGCGAGAAGGTAAGTTCGATGCCGACAAGCTGTGAGACGAAAATTGCAACGACCCCATACCAGAGGGCGTTGCCGTCCATATTTGTCGAGGCGCCGAGCGGGATCGTAAAGCCGACCACATCCTTCTGAATCCCGAGGTCCTGCTCGCAGGTAGCCATTGCTACGGGCATGGTTGCCTTCGTGCTGCAGGTGGTAAGACTGGTAATCCATATGGGACTGATCTTTTTCATGAAAGTCAGCGGATTCCGTCTTACGAACAACCAGTACATTCCCATCAGCACGATCGCAAGGTGGAGTGCCAGTCCCACGTACATGCAGCCTATGAATTGCGCAAGAGGACCGATCACCGATGCGCCGTATTTCCCGGCGGTGATGGCCATAAGAGCGAAAACGCCGTAGGGCGATGTCTCGATGACGATATTGAGCACCTTCATTATGTAGTTCGTCAATGTCTGGAAAATCCGTCCCATTCTTGCGCGATCGGATTCGCCCAGCATCAGGATGGCGGCGCCGGAGAATATCGCAAATACGATTACCTGCAGCAGGTTTGCTTCCGACATCGCTTGCATGACGTTGGTCGGAATAATTCCAGTAAGAATGCCTGTTACAGTCGGGGCTTCAGCAATAGATTTAACCGGAGGCAGATCGGTTAGAACCAGGCCCTTACCGGGACTTACAACTCTTGCCACGAGCAGTCCTATAGTGCCCGCTGCAACAACAGTGGTCATAAACAGAACGAAGATCTTGGAACCGAGGCGTCCCAGTTTCCTGATGTCCTCCATATTAATGATTGCGCTGGTAACCGTGCAGAAAATCAGGGGTACGATTGCCATCTGCAGCAGCCTCAGGAAGAGATCGCCTACAATCTGTATTGCCGTGATCTTCGGGCCGACGATGAAGCCGACTACAGCCCCGGCGATCATTCCCACCAGCGTTTTGTTCGAAAGGGACATTTTGAATCTCATGTTCTTCTCCCGGTTTTATCGCTATGTTCTAGAAGTTTCTTGTTGTTCCGAATCTCCATCAAGTAGCTGTAAACGGAAAATTTCGATATTCCCAACTTACCTGCAAGAAAATCAACTGCTCCCTTGATGAGAAAAAAACCGTGCTCCTCCAGTTCTGATACAATGCCGAGCCTGTCCTCCTTTCTAAGTAAAGTCGGAGGGAGCCGTAGCTTTCCCAGCACATGATGGGCAGCTTCGCGCAATGTCTCCGCTAAATCGTTACGAAAAGTCTCGACGGGCGGATTTCCGGATTCCTCCTCTGCGGATGGCTGAGAGATTTCCTGGAACCATGAGTTGAGCCGAATCAGGTCGTCTATTTCGATGTTGATGCAAAGGGATGCGACCGGACGGCCATCTCCGTCTCGAAAAAGCATGGTGCTCGATTTCATCTGCCTACCGTCCGGCGCTGTGGTCGGGTAATTCAGGAAAAGGCTTTCCGGGCGATTCTGCTTCAGGAGTCTGACTCCGTAGTCCGTCATGCAACCTCCCACGGAACGCCCGGTCACATGACTGTTCGCGATTTTCACAATTGAGCAGCTTAAATCCCGAAGATCGTGCACGACGATTTCGCAACGGGAGCCGAACGTCCCTGCGACCCCGTCAGCCACGATCTTCAGGGCCTCGATCAAAGCCGATTTGTCCAAGGTTTTCTTTCTTGGCAAAGGTCCCCTCCCTTTTATACAAATTATTTGAGACTCTACAATTTATTTTAGAGCGGTGTCAATTGAAAGTACGTTTCTTTAAAAACTTAACACGCCTGAATCATTCCCTCTCAAAGTCGTGGAACGCTACGGTCTCTTATCTTGGCAAGGAGTGTTGAAAGCAATTCTTCATCACGCGCCGGTGGCCAATAAGACTGATCCAGGCGGCGCCGACATGCCGACATCTGACCGCCCAACGAGCCAACCCCCGATCCATACCTGACGGCACCGCTTTATGCGAAGTGCTCGGAATGGATTGGGACGTGGGCAAGACCGTTCATCAGACAATTTTCGGCCGGAAAAACTTCGGAAACCGGAGCATATGCACTTCTGCAGTATTGCGAGAATGGGGACCTCGTCTTTAACTCTATTGCGGGACCTATCCGGGTGCACTACAATCGCGGACTCGGCTGAGAGATAAATTTACTGCTTCCGAATTGATTGGATTTTTGCGTGGTATTTAGTTACCGCTCAGGAGCAGAGGAGAGAGAAGCCACACCTACACTTAGCACAATTCCTTTTCGAGGGCACTTCTGTCAAGAGTGTAAGAGTGCCCTGTTTGTCCCTGATCGGCGCAGCAAAGTTGCAGTCATAGCGAATTCCATGTTCTCGTGCACTGGTATCAGCCGAGTGTCGTTAGCTTGACTACGATTGCCCATTCTTGGGAGTCGCCCTAGGAATCAGGGCTATACATAACAATCCGAGTACACCACAGATGACGAACCCCGCCGCAAGCCCAAGCATCTGAGAGATTAGGCCGATCAATATCGGTCCCAGCATATCCCCAAATTCTTTAAAGGAACCAGCCGCTCCCATTGTGATGCCCAGTTGCCCTTCTCGCGCGAGCCTGCTAATCAGGTGATCCGTATTCGTCCACACCACACCGACACCCATTCCGGCAATAACGGACACCACGAGAAACAGAAACCCATTTACAAAAGGAATAAGCATAATGCTCAACACGGAGAGAACCAGTCCCACTCGAACCGTACGGGCGGTATCCAATTTATCGGACATCCACCCGGCGACAGGCTGGATCAAAAGATAGCTTAAGGCGACAACCGACAGGAGAATACCTGTCATCTCGGGGTCGTACCCCAGTGCGTACACTCGCACGGGCAAAAATCCAAACAGGATGCTCATGAAAAACATATTCACTACAATGACGACATACCACGTCCAGAGCTTGGGATCCTTAAGGATCGAAACAGCAGAGCTAAGAGAGAGATCGTCATCGTCCAGCGTGACAGTGCTGATGGGCGGCGGAAGAAAAAGCGCGATTATAAAAGCAACAGTTCCAATCGCGGCTGAAGCCACAAAAATCGAGGAAAAGCCGCTGTTAAGTACGATCACTCCCCCCAGGACCGGGCTAACCACGTAACCAGCCCCTTTAACGGCGTTATAAATACCGTATGCTCGCCCCCTTCCAGTCTCATAGTACAATCCGATAAGGGCCAGGGAAACTGCCGACAAGGCCGCGGCACCCATGCCTTGAAGGAAACGAACCAACAATAGCCATGAGGGCGGTATCCAGAGATACGACAACGAAGCCGGAATGAAGAAGATAATGCCCATCAGCATGGTTTTCTTCATCCCATATTTATCGGCCAGTGCGCCGGAAATCGGTTTAGCCACGATTTCAGCGAGATCGTATGCTGCGATGAGCAGGCCGATGAAAGCCATCCCCACCCCGATCTGCTTGGCATACACGGGCAAATTAACAGCTACGATGTGAGCACCGAACGATGTGACAAACCCGATAAAGCCAAGGATGAAAGCATATACCATCGCGTGGCATCCCAAAGATCATTCCCCAATGAGCAGAGGCAAACGCCCCTCATTTGCCCGCCCTCTCGCGATCTTTCAAAGTGAACGCGAGCAACTCCTTCGCCCATTCCGAATGGAGGAGTATTGAATCGAGATCGGGTTCCACGGCGAGTTTCTGGAGCAGAAATCCATCCGTGCCAAACCAGCGCGGCAGATAGGCGCCAAAAAAGTAACCTTTTCCCAGAAGCTCCTCGAAAACGCTGCCGACAGCCGGCTCCCCGATATTTAGATAGACCTGCAGGACCTTGTAATTTTTGGAAAAAGCCCTTGACTCGAAATCGGATACCACGTGTGCTGTTTCGCTTCCGCACCGTGCTATCGAGAGCCTCCCTACCTCGGCATGGTCGTGATAACAGCACGATGAGAGGCCGCTATCCATCCCGGAAGGCTGCGCGGCAGCGGGTTTGATTTTCCTGGCAAGCTTCATCGAATCGGTGCATCTTGTAACGATTTCTTTATATATTTCGGGAAGATATATGTCATGCGGCATATCCCGCACCACCTTCAGCATCAGGAGCGCCGAGACTCTCCCAGCAGTATTGGCATCGGTCTCGTAAGCCTCCGCGGGCATAAGTTCCAGTTCCACCCCGGTTTCCAGATATCCGGCGCGCACCCCCATCTTCTGGGTAACCAGGTGCTTGCAAACGGGTTCGCCAAACATTGCGTCCAGATCGACCTCATCGATCAGCACGGTATTGATGAAATTGTACAATTCGTAGGCAATCCGGGTGTTTCTGTATTCTTTGCGAACGATATATTGTCCCGTTTCGTAAACTTTGGGAGACCAGGCAGAACTTCGATAAAGTGCTCCGTAGCCCGTAATTTCACCTTCGACCGTGCGTGCGACCACACCGAAATTATTGCCGTTTTGATTCTCGGCGATCAACTTGTCAGGGATATAGTAGGCATCGATGGGGTAACCGCCTCCGTAGATCGAATAGCAGCAGCGAATCACACCCCAGGCATCCTCCGGCATGAAACGGTCGATCGTACATTTCCGGCCGGGAGCAACTGGCCTTTCCGTCTTCTCAAGTATTTCGATTGCCTGCTCTCTCGTGGTAATGTTTTCCAAAACGCCTCTCCCCTCCCGGGCACCATTCCGGTCTAGGACTGGGTGACTTCCTGCCAGTCGTTTTTAATGATCCCGAACATTTCTCCGGCACCTTCAGAGAACAAATGAATACCATCCCAACCGGGTCTTCCGACAACCTTTTGCATCAGGAGTGCATCGTTGCCGAACCAGCGGGGCAGGACTCCCCCAAGGAAATAGCCGCGGCCGCGAAGTACCTCCACCGCGTGCCCGGACCATGGACAGCCAAGATCGATCGACACCTGGACCACTTTGATTCTTTCGCTAAGGATTTTGTTTTCAAGACTATGAAAGTGGGACTCGAAATCTTCCCCCAGAGTCCTGACGGCAATTCTGACAACACCGGGAAAGTCATAAATTTCCGTTGAAGCGCATGTGGCTGCATCGACAGGCGGCTTCCCACGGGAGATGGCCAGTGCGCGCCGGTCGTCCAGCCCCGAATAGATGAACCTTAAAACATTCTCATAAACTGGAGGCAGATACACTGTATGGGGCCTGGATGCGTAGGACCGGAAGACAACCAGAGAAGCCACACGCCCGGATGAACTCTTTTCTTTGGCGTAGGTTTCGGCCGGCATCAAATCAACCTCGATCCCGGTTTCCACGTGCTTATGATGTTTACAGATTTTCTGCATGAAGATGTGGTTGCAGACCGCCTCCCCCCAAACCGCTTCCAATCCCAATCCCGGCGTTAATCGTTCATAGAGGTGTTCCATCATCACCAGGCTCACCCCCCCGTTGCGGTACTCGGGCAAGACCAGTCCTGCACCGCATTCATAAAGACCCGGATAGGGGGAGGAGCGGAAAAGCCCCACATGGCCTACGATATCCCCGGTCTGCGTTCGTGCCACTACCGAGTAGTTTTCACCGGACTCCAGCGCCCGGGCCAAACCTTCAGGGCTATAGTAATGTTTTACGGGATAACTGTCTCCGTACACGGTCCGGAACAATTTGCCTATCCCCGGAGAATCTTCAGGGCGGAAAAGATGTATCGAGAGGACCTCACCGGTGGGTAGTCTGCATTCATCCGGCTCGATGCGAGGCACATTCCTCTCATCGTTCATCGCTCACTCCATTTTGAGCATACGCAAGTGCGTCGGAGCGGACCTTTCGGTCCGGGCCGAGCCTATTGTCCCAGACGCAGGAGAAGATTGCCCGCAACAATTCGGCGATAGTCCGCATCGGCTCGAACATCGCTGATGGGACAAACGGCCTTTCGTGCAAGAGCGGCCGCTTCCTGCAGGATTGCGGTGGAAAGAGGTTTGCCGGTAAGCACCCTCTCCGCCTCGGGGCAAGTTATGACCGTCGGGCCGACACTGCCCCAGGCAAGAGCAGCCTTTTCCACTACTTTTTCCCGAGAAATGCGGAGAAGAGCCGCCATGCTCACCACCGAGCAGGCCAGAGCATTCCGCAATCCCACTTTTTCGAAATGATGCACATTATATTCTTCCGGTTTTTTCACCCAGACCCCGGCCAGGATCTCCGCCCTCTCAAGGCGCGAACCACCCGGTCCCGTGATGAATTCCCCGACCGGCATCATCCTCCTGCTTTCTTTTGAACGAAGCTCGACTTCGGCCTTCAGCGTAAAGAGCGGAGGCAGGGTGTCTCCCGCCGGAGAGGCCGTGCAGATATTGCCGCCGATAGTACCCATATTCCGGATCAGGGGGGAACCGATTCCTTTAATCGCCTGCCATAGCACGGACAGATGATTCTTGATCAGGGGATCGTCGAACAGCTGCGTGTGCGTCGCGCACGCGCCGACGCGGATGCTTTCACCCCGGTCTTCGACGCGCTTTAACTCCTCTATCCTATCCAGGCATATCAATGCCTCGGGGTTAACGAAACCGTTGTAAACTCCAACCAGGAGATCGGTGCCGCCGGCATATACGGCCCCGTGCGGCTTGTGTTCGAAACAGCTCCACAGTTCATCCAGCGAGTTGGGCAACAGGACTTCCCTCATCGTAGCGCCCCTTCCCGCATTTTTCTTGCCGCTGCTTCCACGGCATCGACTATTTTCATATAACCGCTGCACCGGCATAAATTACCGCTCAATCCTTCCCGGATTTGCTCCCTGGTCGGGTCGGGATTTCGTTCCAGCAGATGCACTGCCGCAAGCACCACTCCGGGAGTACAAAACCCGCATTGCACGGCGCCGTATTCTATAAATGCTTCCTGAACGGGATGGAGGCTTCCATTCGTGCCCAGACCCTCGATCGTTTTAACGCTGCGCCCCTGGAGTTGTGCCGCCGCCATCAGGCATGAGAGGCGGGCCCGGCCGTCCACAAGGATCGTGCACGCCCCGCATTCCCCCGCACCGCAGCATTCTTTGGTTCCAGTCACCCCGAGGTCGTACCGCAAAACATCCACGAACTTCCGGTCGGGAGGGACCTCCACCCGTGTTTCTTTGCCGTTCAGTAAAAATGAGAGCCTCACTCGTGTACTCCCGATTGGTACGTTTGCTTCCCGCCCTGCCCGATAGGCATATGCGTCAACTTAAGCGAACCGAGTTGTTTTTTGCGCTGAAAGCGCTAAATAATTTCAGCCTGGGGTCAAATAGAAGGGGTTCTCTGTTAAGTCGGCGCCAATGGCCCGATGGGAGCGCCCTTTCCCGTCATCGCACAAAGTACGCTTTGCGCGCTCAGAGGTGACCTGTTCAACCTGCAGCCCACTGCGTCTTCAACAGCGCCGGCTATCGCCGGCAAGGGCGCGTTCATACCGACTTCGCCGATCCCCTTCATGCCGAAAGGCCCCGTGGATTCCACTGTCTCCACTGAAAAGGACGCGATTTCAGGAATATCCCGGGCAGTCGGAATGATGTAGTTGGTAAAATTCGGGTTCCGTATTTTGCCCTTATCGAGAAGGACCTCTTCCATGAGGCCATAGCCTATCCCCTGGGCAACCGCGCCGTGGACCTGCTGCTCGAAACCGGAGGGATTGATGACCCGTCCCCCTTCGGTGACGGCAAGATATCCTTTCACATCGATTTTTCCGGTAAGTTCATCGACTTCGACGTATACAAGATGCGCCGCATAAGAGAATAGAACATGAGGAAAACCGATCCTGAATTCCTTGCCTGTGTCCGGATTATCCTGACAAACGGGCATTACGAACTGATTCACAACCGTCCGGTCGCTTTCGGGAAAGACGCGCCCCAACGTTCCGAGTGGAACTTCCCTCCCGGAGGGGAGGTGCCTTACCTTTCCCGGCATGAGGATTACGCCTCGTGGTTCATCGAGCATGAGCATGAGGGCGGCCCGGTGCAGGAGCTTCTCTTTCAGCTCGTTGCATGCCAGGATAAGAGCATTGCCGAAGGTGTAGGTCGTTCTGCCGGCCGATGAAGAGCCTGAAGGATGTGTCCTGTCCGTGTCCGGCTGTATGAGTTCTATGCGGGACGCGTCCTGGCGCAGGATTTCCCCTGCCATCTGGACGAATGCGCTTGCGTTGCCCTGGCCCATATCGGAAACTCCGCTGTAGACGCGGATTTTGCCCTCCATGGTGAGTTCCACCCTGGCTATTGCGGAATCCGGAAGCCCCCTGCCGTATCCCATGGCGTTCGATACGGCCGCAATACCGACCCCTCTTCTTTTAAACGGGCCTGCCGCCTTCTTCCATTTGTCGCTTTCGGCCCACAGGGAGTGCCTCTCCAGGGTTTCCAGGCAGGGAACAATGCCCGTGGAGTGCACGAGCGTCACGCCCGCACAGTTCCTGTCGCCTCGCCGGAGCGCGTTCTTAAGTCGAAGATCGAGGCGGCTCATATTCAATTTAGACGCCAGCAGGTCCATCATCCGCTCGATGCCGAAAGATACCTGGCAAACGCCGAACCCGCGCATGGCCCCGCCGATCGGGTTATTCGTGCGAACGCACCAGCCCTCAATGAACGTATTCGGTATTCGGTACGGCCCGCCGGCGTGTTCCATACCGAGCGCCATGACCTCGACGCCAAGGTGGGCGTAAGGACCCGTATCGTAATAAAGATCGCATTGAAGTGCGTGCAGCGTGCCGTCCCGCATCGCTCCCAGCCGGTACCGCATCGTGACGGGATGGCGCTTGTAGCCCGCTATGAAACTCTCCTCGCGCTCCCACCACATCTTCACGGGCCTGCCACCGGCGTGCTGGGCGGCAAGAGCCAGCAGGCATTGAACCGTTGCTCCGTCTTTCCCGCCGAATCCCCCTCCGAGGCATGGACCGATGACCCTGATCCCCTCCACCTCCAACCCGAGTGCGTGCGCTATCTCGAACCGGTCCCGAAAAGGGGCCTGCGTAGAAACAACCATGGTGATTCTTCCGTCCGATTCCCGCCAGGCCAGGCCGTTTTCGGTCTCCAGGAATGCATGCTCCTGGCCGGGGACTTCGAAGGAATCCTCCACCACGATATCGCATCGGCCAAATGCTTCCAGGGCATTACCGGAGCTTACGACGGCGTGTTGCAGCAGGTTTCCCGTTTCGTGCACATGGGGCGCTTCCGGTTTCAAGGCTTCCTCGGCATCGAACACACCGGTCAGCGGCTCGAAATCCATGCGGATGAGGCTCAGCGCTTTTTTCAGGATATCCCGGTTCTCCGCCAGAACCAATGCTACGGGGTCTCCGCAATGACGGACCCTGCTTCCGGCCAGGACAGGCTGGTCCTTATGAATAATTCCCTGCCGGTTCGTTCCCGTAACATCCTTCCGGGTAAGAATCTTGTAGACGCCGGGCAGCCGCCCGGCTTCCGACGTATCTATCCCTCGAATGATCCCATGCGGGATACCTGCCCTTTTCACGCCGGCCCAGAGCATATCCTCCCGGATGTAGTCTGCCGCGTATTTTTCCACCCCGGTGACCTTTGCCCTGGCATCGAACCGCGGCACCGGATATCCCACCTCGAGCATCTTGATACTCAAGAGCCTCTCCTTCTATTGGACCATGCCGTTGTCTCCCGAAACTGCTTCTTTCTGGACAGCCTGCCGCAGGAGTCCGAGCAGGAAGAGCAGCACCAGGTTCACAAGGATGAACCCTGCGCAGATGTTAAAAAGAGAGCCGAAAGAATGGCCCGAGGCAATGTAAAAACCTCCGGCATAAGGGCTGAGGAAAAACCCGGCGTCCATCACAAAGAGCGCCAGGTTGGTGTTTACCCCTCGAAGATGCGGCGGCGAAACATCGAAAAGCGAAGCATTGAGCAGAGGCATTATGAAACCGATGCAAAGCCCATAATACCCGGCCATCAGGAGGAGCGCCCGGTCGGTTTTCATGTATCCGAACAGTACGAAGCACGGAATCAGGAGGAAAGTGAAAACCTGGAGCATCTTTATTTTGTCGACTTTATCGAAGAAAAGTCCTCCCGACAGGCGCAGGGCTATCATAACCAGGGTCGCTATGGTGAAAAAAACGCCCACCTCGCCGATCGAATTCGCAGCGGCGTGCCCCTTCATGAAAAAAAAGACGGAAGCGTAGCAAAGATAGAGGAAAAGATTTACCGCCAGAAGCAGCAAAACGCCGGGTTCCTTGAGGTTCCGGCGGATTTCTTCCAGTTTCGGCCGGCTTGTCAGCGCGCGATCCGCGCCGCTGAGCAACTGCTTTAATCTCTTTTGCAGCATGAGGAGAAATACAAACCCCGGAGCCGCCAGCACCGTTACGCCTCGATAGATTTGCGCCTCGTTATGTGTGTAGCGCAGGAGGATTTCCGTTAAGAACGGCATCACCGCATAGGGAACCAGCACCGAAATGCTTACAAAACCAAACCCTTGTCCGCTCTTTTCCTTCGGGATGAAATGAACCACCAGGGCCATGGCGGCAGAAACGAGCAACACAAAGGCTGCCCCGTGAAAAACTCTCAGAGCGATAAGTCCGGGAATGGAGACGACCCAACCGTAAGAGCACAGTGCTGCAACTATCATCGTTAACGCGATAAGCATCGCCGAGGCGGCATTTCCCGCGTGCAGCATGGGAACCGCGGCAAGACGCAGCGCAAAAGCGCTCATGGGTTCGAGTCCGACAAGGAACCCTCTCCATTCAGCAGGAATATCGATTCTTTCCAGGTAGCTGAAAAAGCTGTAGAATACCGCCATGTTGCAAAAGGCGAAGAATATGACGAGGTTGAGCGAAATAAATTCAAACGTGAAGAGTTTTCCGTTATTTCGCAATGGATCCAATTAAGGCCCCCCACATTCCTTCAGAATTCCCGACAATGCTTCCGCAAAAGCTTCCATCGCCTCCTGGTGGGAAACGGTAATTCTGATCCAGTTCGGGAAACGAAAACCTGTCATCGAACGCACCATAACGCCTCGGGTCATCATCTTCCTGTATGCGAGGCTGTCGCTGACCGGCAGCCGTGCCATGATGAAGTTCCCCTCTCCGCTGACAAACGGCAGCCGCATAAGATCGAGTTCCCGCGCCAGGAAACGCTTGCCCGCTTTAACCAGTTCGCGGGTGCGCGGAATATGCTCCATATCGTCCAGGGCGGCAAAAGCCCCCACCTGCGCCAACGAATTAACGGAATAAACGATGCATGTTCGGCGGATGATATCCACCACTTCCCTGCTTCCCGCCAGGT
Source organism: Pseudomonadota bacterium (assembly GCA_023416335.1). The sequence continues at coordinate 17,384 of JAEZHY010000077.1, forward strand.
AACCTATGCGAAGCCCCGCGAGGCCATACATTTTCGAAAAAGTCCTGAACACCACCAGGTTCGGGTATCTGTCGATCAGGTTCATCGAATCGGGGAAGTCGGGACTTTCGACAAATTCCCGGTACGCCTCATCTACCACCACAACGCGCTTCCCGTCGATTCGATCTAGAAAATCGCGCAGTGTATCTTCGTTCCACCAGCTCCCGGTGGGGTTATTGGGATTGCAGACGAAAAGGATCTTGGTGCGTTCGTCGATCTTTTCCAGCATCCCGGCCGCATCGAACCCGAAATCGACCAGGGGAACGAGACGCGCTTCAAACCCGGAGAACTCGGCCACCCATTCATAGACCGCGAAGGTCTTATCCGCCGTGACGATATTATCGCCCTGCTGGCAGAAAGCCTTTATGACAAAAGCGATCACCTCGTTGGCGCCGTTTCCGACCAGGAACTGGTCGGGATGCATCCCGAACTTGTCCGCCAACTTGTATCGCAAGTGATAGGCGTCTCCACTCGGATAGACGGATGCCTGCTCCTGAGGGAACGCTCTGATTGCCTTTCGGGCCTTTTCAGGCGGACCGAGCGGGTTTTCGTTGTTATTTAGCCGATAGAGCCTCGAACAGCCGTACATCTTCTTGAGTTCGTCATCCGGCTTGCTCGGGATGTACGCCTGAAAACACTTGATGTAGTCGGGAACGAGTCTTTCCAGCGGTGAAGCGGCTGTCATGCGCGTTTCCCTCGAAGCTGAAATACGACCAGGTCCGCTTTTCCCGCATAGGGCAGCACAAAGCGCGGTTCAAATCCCAGAGCGAGAAGGCCCGGCACAAAAACAGACTGCCATGCCTGGCCGAGGTCAACGGCAAATTGGATGTTCCTGATCCTTTCGGCTTCCATGAGTGCGACATGCCGTTTGATATTGCCTTCCGCATCCGCGCCCGGCCACATCGGCCGCAAGGTTACATGCCCCTGGAGACGGTTGAACTCCGCGGAAAGTACGGAATGCGGGGGCAATGTCTCGCCTGATGGTTTATTGATCCTGATCTCTCTCGGAAGAACCAGCCTGGCATACTCCCGGCGAACAAACGTTTCAAGCTCGGGATGAACCCAGACCGCCGAGCCCGTGTCCTCACGCAGAAGTCTGAACCATGCTTCGACCGGCGCATGCGAACCATCGGGTGCGTAATCGTCAAGGGCCCCCAGGAGTTCGAAATGTTGCCTGGAAAATTCCGGAGTCGGCCGAAGGTTGACGACTCCAATAGACGGAGTTCTTGCAACAGCGCCAATACAGCCCTCCAGAAGTCCTTCGGCTATATCTGGTGCAGGATCCCTGCTGAAAACATAGGGCCCGATGCACTCGATTGTATTTGCCGCGATCCGGTGCCAAAAAATCGCCCCTCCGACTTCGCCGGCGTTTCCCACCGCCGCCAATGCCTCGTATTCACCCACACTTATCATGTCCGCCAGTTTACCCGGATAGAGAAAAATGTCGGAAAGCACCCGGCCCTCGTAGTATGACTGAGCGAGCTGAGCGATAAACTTAACCTCTTCCGGTCCGGGAGGACGCAATGATGTCTTGATTGGCCTTCCCACGGCCTGAGGCAGCACATCCTGGGACAGGGGATAGGTTTTTTCCTTGATTAATGTGAGGCGCAGATGCCCTCCATCCTCCCTGTCCAGCAGGAAGTGATCGACCGACCTCGATGCTATGACCAGCCCCATTTGATCGAGGTCCGCATCGTCTTCCGCCGATATGGTCGTGGTGAGATTGAACCCACGCATATCGAAACCCTCGGCAGGAAGCGAGAAAACCACCCTGGTGCAGTAGCCGCCGTTTGAACAGACGACTTCAACAGGACCTCCGGACGGCATCACCACCCGGCACAGGTGCATGAATACCTCTTCCGAGGCCAGGGTCAGCATGAGGGACTCATCGGTGCCCAGCCCGAAACAGGTCGCTGCTTTTTCCACAAACGCAGTCACGAGCGGCAGGAAAACCTTGTCAGCATCCGCTGACAACATCACGTCTCCGGTGCTTCGTTTCACTTTCATCCTCGAATGGGCAAAGGTCACTATTAATGGTGGATCATTTGAAATTACCACATCCCAGCCCAGTATCTCTACGATTTTGTGACCCGGACAGTTGTGAAGAATATGGGGTTCTCCCGGGGCCGGTTCCCAGGCATTTTTACGACGACCGTCCCCTCGGATCAAAGTCTCGTCGGGATAGCTGGGTGGTGGGCACCCCAAAAGCGGGACCGCGCTTCGCGGGTGGCCCAGGCAACACGCTTTAACGTTGCCTGGGTCCGGAGGACAAGAGACTTCGCGTAGAATTACCGTCCCTCTTGCCTGCGGCACGGGCAACCAAAACCACGTTGCCCGTGTCACCCCTGGTTTGGTACCAAGCGTGACGGCCTGCTCATGAATTATTAAGTACCTTTAGCCAAAAACAGGTCAAACGGAGACTTGCCCCTTTTCCTCTGAAATCATTGCTATCGGGAAACCGCTTCTTGTGGATGGAGGCTTCCTGCCGCTGACGGAAAGAAACAGCTTCTTCCGTCAGGGTCTGGTTTTCTTGACGAAAGGCTTTTTGCCGGTGACGCCTCTCGGGATACTCGGAACTCTGTCGACCTCGACGGCTGGGGGAATGGCTCCCCGATCCGCCAGGTCCTTCCGGATGGAGTCGATAAGGGAAGCGGAGTCAATATTCCCTGAGACTCCGCCAAGGAAAACCAACAGCCGATCCGGTTCCTGAACGACCTGCCACTCGGCGGCTGGTATCGTGTCGAGAATTCCCTCGAAGAAAAGGGGATGTACGGCGATGCGACCGCCGGAGCTGGCCGGGAAATCGAGCATCTCCTCGTCCCTTCCCTCGATGGACTCAATCAGCCGGTAGGGTCTCCCGCACGAGCAGGCAGACCAGGAGGACAGCTTCACGCGATCGCTTAGCTCATAGCGGATCAGGGGCAGCGCAAAGTTGAAGAGAACCGTCACAAGCACCTTGTCTCCGAACCTGCCGGGAGGGACCGGTTCGTTGTTGTCGTCAACGACTTCGACCACAAGGAGGTCTTCGCTGATGTGAAGCCCGCGATGCCGGTCGCACTCGGCTGCTATGTTCCCCGCCTCTGTCGTGCCGTAGTGATCGAATACCTCCGCACCCCAGGCCTCCTTAGCCATGCGGCGAATTTCCCGAGCCAAGACCTCCCCACCGCAAAAAACGGCTTCAGGCCGTATGTGCAGGCGGCCTCCCAGCTGTTCTTTCGCCAGAGCATGGACCGAAGACGGATATCCACCCATGACCTCGGGTTGCCAGGCGTTGAGCCTTTCGACGAGGAAGTCGAGGGGCGCGCCGGCGTCAAGTCTCAAGCGGGGAGTCCAGGGATTATCGAGGATTGCCGCGATCCTGAAAGACATGTGCCAGGGAACCGCGGATGCTATCAAGGCCATTCGTTTGCGTTGAATCAACCCGTGTTCCAGACCGGCCCACTTGTTGCCGCGCAGGAATCCCGCAATGAGATTTGCCAATGCCTTGGCGTCGAAGGGAAATATTCCTCTCTTTCCGGTGCTTCCCGAGGTTGCGGCGACGAGGTAGCGGCCGGCGAAAAGCTCGCGTCCTATAATCAAGGGGAGGTGTGCCTCCAGGTCGGCCAGTCGAATGGGACGATCGGTCACAATATCGTTGAAACGCTCCATGAGCATGCTTTTGGTCAATACCGGAAGTTCGACTAAAGGGCGGTCGTAAAGACCTCTGTGAAACTCCCGGTAGAATGGGGAAGTTCGATAGGCGTGCTTTCGAAGACGGCGAAGCAATTCACTCTGCTGGGCGACAAGAAATTCCCGGCTCCATCGGTCGTGCATCGACAGCGTATAGCGCAGTCTGAGGAGTTCTGCAGCCAGCTGAAAGTAGAACATGGTCGCAGCTTTCAACAAAAAAGAGAAGTCTTAGCGAGTCGATTTGCCCTTATTAAAAGGTAAATATCGGGAACTGTCCGGCAATGGGTTTCGGGCCGAGACGGCAAACCGGCCTCCCGAAGCAATCCGATTCCGCCCGTAAACGGCACAGTCAACACAACTCCCGTTTCGGCTGATGAGGATCGGAGAACAAAAATACCCAATACTCAGAATCCTTCAGCAATCGTTCTCGCTCGCAAAAGATATTCCGCATTGGCAAGCATAGTTGACTTTCGAGGAGCCGTGGTGGATTGCGATTTTGCGATTCATCACAGTGCCGGATGGACTTTTTGCGTCCTGTGAGCCTGGGGTCGCCACTGCTTCAGAGGCTGTTTGCTTACAGTGGCAGAAATAGAGTGAATCGTAGGCTTTGGTTTTGCCTTTTTGCCGACTCGCATGGCTCACCGCTGTGATCCGGCTCATCTCATGGTGGATCCGCCTTACGGCCCCGAACGATCCGCCTTCTTCCGCGACATAGCGATCCAGAAGTAATACGGAGTTGCGTTCAAGGGATCCAAATAGCGTGGGGACCTGCGGCCCCCACACCCCCTGCGCCGCTCTGCGGCTTACTTGGCGCTTGCTGTGGCGCCCCACAAAGGCACCGGGGGCAGACACAGCAAGCGCCGAGCGATCGGCCCAAGAGGGTCGAAATCTGGTACAAGTGCCCGGTCGGGGGTTAACCTCTTCCACCTCGGCAGGGAATTAAATATCAACTTGAAAGCATAGTATAAAATATCCAGGACTTGGAAATTCTGCTTGACAATAAATAGCAACTGATATATCAGATGAAATCCTAAGCTTCGACCCTCCTTGAGTGTTCGAGCGATGCTTCTTACGAATTCATACTAAAGAATGGTTCTCTAAGAAGCAGAGTTGCCTTGTAAACACCTCTATGGATGCATCCTGGGGCTGGCGGTGGGCTTGTCCCTTGGTTTGGGAGAAATGTTTCTGGGTAGAGGAGACAGGTAATGAGGAACAAAATGTGGTCCATGAAGAACCTTGCTTCATCGTTTCTGGGATTGCTGTTACTGAGCATTCTTCTCTCGCCGGATGCTTCCGCCATGGACAAACTGCGACTCAGTCTTCAGCCTACGCCCGATTGTTTCGTTGTATGGCGCATCATAAATGAAGGCCTCGACAAAAAAGCAGGCCTTGATCTCGAGATGATATATGCTGATTCCGGGATGTCGCAGATCGAAGCCCTGCCTGCGAAGGTGTGGGATCTGGCCAATCTCGGAGGAGTCCCTATGCTCATGGGGGCGCTGCGCTATAAAGCCTACATGATCGCCCTGTCGGCAAACGACGGCTACAACAATATGGTAATGGTGCGGCCAAATAGTCCCATCCTCAAAACGAAAGGGGCCAACTCCGAATTCCCGGATCTATATGGAAGCTCAGAGCTGGTGAAAGGCAAGACCGTCCTCGTGCCCACCGTTACTTCCGCGCATTATGCTCTCTCCGGCACTTTAAAGGCCCTGGGCTTGATGGACAAAGACGTGGTCTTGCAGAATATGGAGCCGGGCCAGGCTGTGGCTGCCTTCGATTCCGGGGTGGGGGATATGATTTCCGTATGGGTGCCATTCTCTTTAACCGGAGTCAAAAAGGGCTGGAAAATGGTTGCTGATGGTGCCATGACCCGTTCAAGTGTCCCTCTCGTTTGGACCACTCCGAGAGAATTTGGCGACAAGAACCCGGAACTCGTTAAAAAATTCATGCTCCTCTATTTTCAAGAGATCGAAAGATACCAAAATGAGCTAAGGAATGACAAGGCCGCCTTAGTACCGAAGGTTAGAAAGGTTTTCAAAGATTGGGGCGGTATGGACATGACTGAGGAGATGGTGAGCATGATGCTTGACACCTATAAGATGTATGATCTTAAGCAAAATATTCAAATGCTTGACGACTCCAAGGGCAAGAGCGAAGCGTTCACGATGATGAAGAGCGTTGCGGATTTCTTTACGGAGAATAAAAGATTTACACCTGAGCAGCGAGAGCAGGTCCTCAATACGGACTACATCACGGCAAAGTTCCTGAAGTAAGCGCAAAGCCTGACAAGAATGCTTTCGTGTGAGCAACGCTGAAGTCATATGAAGTTTAGTACCGGAGGCTAACTTGGTTTTGGGAATGGTTCGGACGGGAGCATTCCCAAAAACCGGGCTCCAATCATTTGCCGGCTGTGATGTGAGACTTACCGAAAGAAGATGCGCCATCAACTTTCCGGGTGGTGAATAATGACAGCTCAGACTGTTAATACAGGTTATCGCGGTTTAATCTTGAAAATCCTTCCCTATCTGAGCTTGGCATCCTTTTTTGTAGGGTGGCAACTCGCGGTGGACTATGGATTCATTCCACGGGAACTTCTGGCCAGTCCCACGCAGGTGATCAAACTGCTCATCATCAAGCTTACCGATCCCAACCCCGACGGGTCCATTCTCCTTGCCCATACCTGGGTCAGTCTTCAGGAAGCCCTTCTGGGTTATGTCCTGGCTCTTGTCATCGGCCTGCCCTTGGGACTTGGGATGGCCTGGTTTCGCCCGGCCGAGTGCCTTGCAAGGCCTATATTTGAAATGATACGTCCGATTCCCCCTGTCGCCTTGATTCCCATTGCGATCTTCTGGTTTGGCATAGGTTTGCCGAGTAAGGTCTTCATTATCTGGGTGTCTGGAGTCGTCCCCTGCGTTATTAATGCGTATGTCGGGGTCAAAATGACAAATCCTACATTAATAGCAATGGCGAGAACTTACGGGGCTACTGATTGGGGTATCTTCACCAAGATCTGCATCCCTTCTGCTTTGCCTATGGTTTTTGGCGCACTCCAAATTGGACTGGTATACTCGTGGATAACCCTGGTTGCCGCCGAACTGGTCGCTGCGAATGCAGGGTTGGGATTCTTGATCACTATGGGGCGACGTTTGGTAATGCCGGAGATGGTCCTTGTCGGGATGTTTATGGTTGCGATTACCGGAGCAATTCTCGGAGTAGTCATTAAAAAAATCGAGAATCGCCTTCTCGCTGGTATCAGGAGGTAGTTCCAATGGGTACGGCTGGTTCCAGAACTACCACCTTACGAGCTATAATCAATAATAATACACCCTTTTATATTGTAACAACGGTCCTTTTTTTCATAATCTGGGATATGTTGGCATCTGCCGGACTACTCGGGTTGCCGCGCGTTTTAGGGGTGCTCAAATACCTGTGGGCATTGACGCTTGACCCACTTGCCGGACTTGGTCTTTTCGGCCATATTTGGGCCAGCCTGCATCGAGTGCTTTTAGGCTTTTTCCTCGCGGTGGGGATTGGCGTACCATTGGGTTTCTTTATGGCCACGAATCCTTTCATAAACGCCATTGTTGGGCCGGTATTCGCCCTCCTCAAACCGATGCCCCCTATTGCATGGATATCTTTGGCTATTTTATGGTTTGGCATTGGCGAACAGTCAAAAGTGTTTCTCATTCTTGTCGGAACAGTGATCCCTTGCATTATCAACTCATATAATGGAATTCGACTTGTAGAGCCTGGACTCTACGATGTAATTCGTATGCTTGGAGGCAACAAACGAGATGAGGCATTTCAGGTTATGCTCCCCGCCTCCTTCCCTTCCATCTTTGCCGGCATTCAGCTCGCCCTCAGCATGGCTTGGACTTGTGTCGTAGCAGCGGAATTGATTGCATCGCGGAGCGGAATGGGCTTTATCATCATCATGGGTATGAACATCTCGAGCTCCGAGCAGATTTTTGGGGGAATCATTGTTATCGGGATTGTAGGTTGGTTCCTCTCTATACTTTTGGCGCAACTAGAAAGATGGTTGTGCCCCTGGAAAAGAGAAATCTGATACGGAATTGCGTTCAAGAAGGATCAATAGCGTGGGGACTGGCGCCCCCCACACCCCCTGCGCCGCTCTGCGGCTTACTTGGCGCTTGCTGTGGCGCCCCGCAAAGGCACCGGGGCAGACACACCAAGCGCCGAGCGATCGGCCCAAGAGGGCCGAAATCTGGCGCAAGTGCCCGGTCGGGGGGTAACCTCTTCCACCTCGGCAGGGAATTAAATATCAACTTGAAAGCAACTTAGTATGAATTATTCATCATCAGGAATGCTATGGAAAGAATCGGATACGTAAGGAATAATACTTATGGCAAATAACACTGAAACACTTCGCAATCAGGTCTATGACTACCTCCGGGGCGAAATGGATAAGGGAAGCCTCCTTCCAGGCGCTTTGATAAATCTTAATGAGATGAGCGAGAGATTGCAGGTGAGCAAAACGCCCTTGCGGGAAGCGTTACTGCGTCTGGAGGCGGAAGGTTTTGTGAGTATACGGCCACGAAGCGGCGTCATTATTAATAAGCTCGAACTGGAAGATATCAGGTACTTATACGAGGTGGTTGCTGCCATCGAAGCGGCTCTGATAGATTCGATTTTCGACAAGTTCGATAATTCCAGCCTTTCCTTGATGGAAAGGCTCAACATTGAGATGCGGGCATACATCAAGAGCGGCGATTACGTAGCATACGATAAACCACATTGGAAATTTCACAACCTTTTCACTGAACTTTCGGGTAACGTATTCGCAAAGAGGATTATTATTCCCATTAGGCAGCGGCTGTGGGATTTTCCCAGACGTCGCCATCATCAGGAGTGGGAGCTTATGGCATGTGACGAGCATCAACAGATTACGGAAGCAATCAAAGAAGGCAACCGCAGTGAAGCGTTGCGCGTCGTAAGGGATGTTCACTGGAATTTCGCCTACAATGAAGAATTCATTCGTTGGGTGTACTTTGCATCTGCTTGAGAATGCCCACAATGTTGGTATTACTTCGAACATCTGACCCCATCAAGATAAGCTGCATTATCTATTTATTGGTGATTGAAACAGCTATAACGAGGTGAGTTGATGACATTGGTATCCAGCGTTGATTCCTTGCAGTCGCCACGCTTTTCCGGAATCAAGACGTTTATGCGTCTGCAATATTCTTCAGTCACGCAAGGGTTCGACTTTGCCGTCATCGGTGTTCCTTTCGATACAGGATCCACTTACAGAGTCGGAGCTAGATTTGGACCTCAAGCGATCCGTGCTTTGTCCTCGATTCTCAGACCACACAATATTGGACATGATGTCAGTATCTTCGACCATTGCTCCGGAGTTGATTGCGGAGACCTGCCGGTAAATCCCGGATACATTGAGGACTCCTACCAAAGGATAGAGCAAGCTCTTAGCCCGTTGCTGTGTGATGGAGTTATACCGATTCTCATGGGTGGCGACCACTCTATCACTTTGCCGGAGTTGCGGGCCATAACAAAAAAAACCGGACCGGTTGCCCTCGTGCAGTTCGATTCGCATCTCGATACCGGGGATGAATATTTCGGCCATCGCTATAATCACGGGACGGTTTTCAGAAGGGCTGTAGAAGAAGGACTGATTCTCGTTGACCGTTCTGTTCAAGTAGGAATACGTGGTTCAGTCTATTCAAAAGATGATATCAAAGCTTCGAGGATGCTTGGTCTGGAGGTGTTGACTGCGATCGAGTGCCGTGAAATGGGGCTGAATAATGTTACCCGTCGGATTAATGAGAGAGTGGGCGATGCGAAAGTCTTTGTTACTTTCGATATAGATTTTGTCGATCCAGCATACGCTCCCGGTACCGGCACTATTGAAGCGGGTGGTTTTACCAGCTGGGAAACTCTCCAATTAGTTCGCGGCTTAGACGGAATGAATTTTGTCGGATTTGACCTGGTAGAGGTTTTACCCGCCTATGACCCCACCGAAATTACAGCGCTGCTGGGGGCAACCGTTATGTTCGAGTTCATATCGTTGTTGGCCCTGAAGAAAAAACGAGAGGATGTCGCATCCCTCTGAGAAGGGGTCAGGCTTGCAATATGGGAATAGCTTGCCACGATGCCGGCCCTTGGCACGAGGACCTTCCATCCACTATTGTGCGACATTTTATTTGCCATCATCTTGCGCCATGCGTGCCTGGACAATCTTCTGGCTGATGATTCAAAGATCGCCTTCGAAAAGGATCGTCTATTGCTTTCCATTTTATGAATTGCAATTTTGCAGGCCTGCTTCCTTTTCCCCCAGCCGAAGCTTTGAAGAGCTTCGGTTTCAGATGGGTCGGTCACGACACAGTCTCTCCGCTTCACTCATCCTTATCTCATTGTTTTATTTCGTGATTTTCGTGAATTTGGTGGTTGGGAAGGTCTTTGCCTTTGTACTTTGGTTGCGGCGGGTGGCCCAGGCAACAGGCTTTAACGTTACCTGGGTCCGGAGGACAAGAGGCTTCGCGTAGAATTACCAGTCCCTCTTGCCTGCGGCACGGGCAACCAAAACCACGTTGCCCGTGTCACCCATGGTTTGGTTCCGAGCGCGAGACGGTGGGCTGTGCCCATCCTACGACCTTATCATATTGTTTTCTTTCGTGATTTTCGTGTATTTCGTGGTTATGGGCTTTTGTCTTTTGTTTTGGTTGCGGCTCTACTGCCCCAAGAATTTCGTGGTTAAGGGTTTTGTTTTTGCATTTTGGTTACGGCTCTGCTCCAGGAATATAGCGGACCAACTGCAGCAGCCCGGTCTCCAGGGCCTACCACTGCCTCAGCTCGATCCTCAATCCGTTCGGATCTTTTATTTCGGCCCTCTTCGATTTTCCGAAGCTGACAGGCCCCCAACTGGTTTCAATTCCCTTGCTCTTCAGATACTCGAGCGCCCTGTCCATGTCCTCCACTTCGAGAGCCATCATCCGCAAGCCAATCTGCCACCCGCCGGCGGATGCAGGAACCACTCCTTCGACGAGCATGAACTCGACGACCGTGTCGTTGAGTTCGAGATAGGCGATTTCCTGCAGAGGATGGGCATTCATCTTTGTCCTCTCTTTGACCCTGAACCCCAGAACATTCGTATAGAAATCGATCGATTCATCCAGATCGCGCACGATGATTTCTACGTGGTCTATCCTTTTGAACATATCAACTCTCCTGAAATCATCTCCCGGATTCCTCACAGCCCGCCCGGGATTGCACACCCGCTCGTTCCGGCTTCAATCTGCAAACCTTATCTTGAATGAGGGACCCGCTTTCCTGCGCGCCCCCTCGCCGCTGCCGGCGGCGAATTCCAGCAGGTAACGCCGGAAGGAGTGACGGGATGTCAAAGAGGCTCATCACGGTCCTCTGTTTAATGTTAACGGCTTCCTCCTGTACTTGCACAGAACGGGGGAAAACCGTGGAACTTCGATTCCGAAAGACAGGGAGGATTATCAGATGAAATATCCAAAATTGATTTTGCTCACGACGCTTATTGCAGGCCTGCTGCTGCCTGCAATACCTGTCGGGGCATCCCGGGGACTCGATACGGGTAAGATCGAGCAAATATTGGGAATGAAAGGAACCGGCAAGGACGGAGAATACAAAATTACCGTGCCTCAAAACGATCTTTCCGTAAGCCTCGACGGGTTCAGGATCACTCCTCCAATGGGGCTCACGACCTGGGTGGGATTTAGCCCCATGCAGGAAGGGGCGATGATGATGGGTGATATCGTCCTGCGGGAGGAGGAAATTGGGCCGGTTGAAAAAGAGGCCGTCGATCAGGGGCTTACGGTTACGGGACTTCACAACCACTTTGTGCGGGAACAGCAAAAGGTGATGTACATGCACATCGCGGGCATGGGACCTACGGACCGCATGGCTCGAAGCGTGCGGGCAGTCCTCGACAGGATAGATGCGCTTCGGCATGAGAATCCGGCAGCGTCCAAAACCGAGTCAGTCCCGAATACCATCGATACGGCCCGGATCGAATCGATCCTTGGCACTAAAGGAGAAATGAGCCAGGGGATATTTAAGGTCACAATCGGGCGTCCCGATGTGAAGCTGACCGACGAGGGCATGCCGGTGAGCGCCTTCATGGGATTCAACACCTGGGCAGCTTTCCAGGGAACGGATGCGAAGGCAGCCGTCGCCGGAGACTTCGCCATGCTGGACCGGGAGGTTGAGCCGGTTATTAATGCTCTCGTCAAGCATGGAATCGAGGTCGTGGCCGTACACAACCACATGGTGACCGAGAGTCCGAGGATTTTCTTCCTGCACTACTGGGGAGAAGGGACGGCCGACAAACTGGCTGAAGGACTCAAGGCTGCCCTCGCCCGAACAGGGACTGCGATCGGTTGATGCCAGCCGCTCTTCTGATACGGTAGAGGGTGAGATCCCAAAGAGCGCCGCAGTTTGCCGAAAACCGGACCAGTTTGGAGTCACCCGCAGTTCCAGGTATCCTTGACCGATTCTTTCAAATGAGCTTCTTGTACCTCGGCTTGTATACGTAACTGCGAATGAGTGCCTCCACGTCCGACGGACGACCGACTCGCGCCGGCCCGCTGTCGAATACAAGCTTGGCCACTCGCGCCGCCGTTTTGATCTCGGTTTCCAGAATATTCGACTGCAAGGGGTATATGGGCCCTGCTCAAGCAGGTCATCCGGCACCTGATCTGCAACTGCCGTTGCAGCGTCGATGAACATCTCGTCGGTCACACGCTGGCCTGCGCAGCATAAATTGCCATGCCGACCGCCGGAAAAATGCAAAAGTTGCTCGCGTGCTCCGATAGTCGCCTTTCTGAAGACCTTGAATGACGGTTTTACGAGACCTTACACGGACTTTGATGCCTACAGCGGGAACTACGAGAAATAAATTGCCCGCCAACGGTCTGGAATTCCAGTCGTTTCAGTTCCAGTCAGGATCTCTTTAACGCCTTTCACAGCCGGGATGGTCCTGACTGGCTCCATCAGAAACAATGACTTGTGTTGCTGTGGGACTGTAATTATTCTTGTCAAAGGCATGCCGACCCCTGGAAACCTGGATCTGCCCCAAATCTTCTCGATTGTCCATGCCTGTAAATTGGGGATTCCGACTGTATGGGAACAGCGAGCAGACGCCGAAGTGACGTGCAAAGCGCGAGAAGCTTTGCAAGCCTAGTTTGTGTGGGGTTGCTGGGCATTCCTTTCTACGCCTGTCACTCCCAGTACGCGCAACAAATTCAATACTCCGGGGTTGGCTCATTTGCATCATCATTTCCATACCGGGTTGCGCCGCTCGAAATACTTTACCTGATCGGCGCATGGGTTGCCTATCGCTGCAGACCGGTTGAAACGAAAACCGCCGGCATTTATTCAGTTTTGTTTTTTTCCATCCTGTATCGACTGCTCCTCATTCCTGCCCCGCCTCTCCTGTCATCCGACATGTACCGGTATATTTGGGATGGAAGGGTTCAGGCTCACGGCTTCAATCCATATCAATATCCTCCGGGTGACAGTGCCCTTGCCGCGCTTCGGGATAAAGTCATCTATCCCTGCATAAATCGACATGAATCTCAAACAATCTATCCCGCCGGAGCCCAGATGCTTTTCAATTTGCTCAACCGGCTGAAAATAAGGAGCATTTCCGGCTTCAAAGCAGTAGTCGCCTTATTCGATGTGGGTTCGATTCTCCTTTTGATGACGCTCCTGGCAAGCATGGGTCTGGCACGTGAAAGGGTGTTGATATATGCATGGAACCCTCTGGTGATCTATGAACTCGCCGGCAGCGGGCACCTGGAGGGATTCGTGCTCTTTTTCGTTCTTCTATCGCTTTTTTTGCTGGTGAAAGGCCGGACGTCTGCATCCGTATCCAGCCTTGCTCTGGCGGCGTCCGTGAAATTGTATCCGGTGATTCTGTTGCCTGCATTTCTCGGGAAGAAGAAGTTACGAGGATGCTTACTATTCTGCGTGATTTTTCTCCTGACCTACCTGCCTTACCTTGGAGTTGGTGAAAAGATAGTGGGTTTTCTTCCAAAATACCTGGAAGATCCCGGTGAGAGTTTTAATCTTGGGCTCAAGGCCTACCTCATACAGTTATTTCCAAAAGCAGATCCCATAGTATTCACATGGGTTTTCGCCGTATTTCTTCTCTGTGTGGCCGGGTTTATATCGGCAAAGCAAAAGGACGCCATATCCGCCCTGAAATTTTCCTATTACCTGGTAAGCCTTCAGATCGTCTTTACCTCGGCTTCGCTCCACCCATGGTATGTTATCTGGGTTATCCCTTTTCTTGCTCTTGTCCCCTCTCCTGCGTGGTTTTATTTCTCCTTTGCTGTCTGCTTTTCCTACCTGGCGTACGGATTGCCCGGAGAAATTCTTCCCGAGTGGGTAAGAAACACGGAATACATCCCCTTTTTCCTGTTACTGGGCGGGGAGTTTTTCATCCTCAACAGGCAGGTTGCAGACTGGTTTCCTTTGAGGTTTCAGAAAGAAGAACGGGCTTTCGCATTGCGGGAGATTGATTGAAATGAAAGTCTCGGTCGTAATACCGGCTTTTAATGAGGAAGATGCTATCGAGGCCGTGGTCAAGGCGCTTCCACCCGGCTTTGTAGAGGAAGTCATCGTGGTGGACAACGGTTCGACAGACGCTACGGCGGTCAGGGCCGCGGAGGCGGGAGCGCGTGTGGTGAGAGAGGCTCGGAGGGGCTACGGGGCTGCATGTTACGCCGGCTTCACGGCGGATCGCGATGCGGATGTAATTGTCTTTCTGGATGGCGACAACAGTGACGATCCGGCCGAATTGCCTCGCTTGCTGGCGCCAATCGAGAGGGGGCAGGCTGACCTGGTAATCGGCTCCAGGCTGTCCGGGTCTCTGGAACCGGAGACCATGCCTTCTCACGCCCGGCTGGGGAATTGGCTCGTTGCGTGGTTCATGCGCAGTGCTTATAAAGTTGAGATCACCGATATCGGATCGTTTCGGGCCGTTCGCAAAGATGTCCTGTTATCACTGGGCATGGAACAGATGACCTTCGGCTGGCCGGTCGAGATGCTGGTCAAAGCAGCCAGACGAGGGGCCAGGATAGTCGAAATCCCGGTAAGTCACAGAAAGCGCATCGGAATATCTAAAGTCTCAGGGACTCTGAGAGGCACCGTTCTGACAGCCTGCTACATGTTGTGGATTCCCCTGCGTTACTCCATCCGGAATTGAGAATGACCGCAACCGCCACTTCGTTCGACCGCAATATCGAAAAATGGCTCCTTTACACACGGAGTGCAAAGGGCCGCATGCTGCACGAACTAACACGGCATCACCTCGAACAACAGCTCGTCTCCGTCGAGGGACCGGTGAGAGTGCTCGATGCGGGTTGCGGGTTCGGCGATATGGCTTTCCATTTCGTCCACAGGGCTAAGGAGCTGGTGCTCCTCGATTTTTCCGAAAGAATGATCGAGGAGGCGAAAAAACGCCTTGCCGAGCGGCATACGGCCATCGACCGGGAACGAATTACTTTGGTCAGGGCAGCCCTGGAGGAGTTGGAGTCCGGTCTGCCTCAGGGTTCGTTCGATCTGATCATCTGTCACAACACCCTGGAATACACCGGGGATCCGGAAGCGGTCCTGTCGTCGCTGGTGAAAAGACTTGCCCCCGGCGGCCTCCTTTCTCTCGTTGTGTCCAACCGTTTCAGCCAGGTGTTTAAATTGGCTTTCGCCAACCTCGACCTGGCGGGAGCACGCCTCGCATTTCACAGCGGGAGTTCTACAGCCGATCTGTTCGACAATATTTCCAAGCGCGCCTTCTCCTTTGAAGAACTCGACGCAATGGTCGGCGATCTCGGGTTGAAAGTGGCGGCGCGTCATGGCATCCGCATATTTACCGACTATTTGCCTGAGAATCTGGTCGAAGATCCGGCCAACTTTCAGCTCCTTTTGGCACTGGAAAAACAGGCTGCCTCCGAGTTCCCATACATGCATGTCGGCCGCTATCTCCAGGTAATCTGTGGAAAGTGAGTTTCCTCAAAGAAAGGGCAGGGATGGGCTTCTCAGTCGGGTTGGGCCTTACGAACGATTGCGACCTGAAATGCGCGCACTGCTACAGGCCGCGAGGACAGATTCATAACCTGACCCTGCGTGATGTTCAGCTTATCTGCGAGAGCCTGCCAATCGGCTCTATCGGATTGGGGACCGGCGAGAACGGGCTGAACCCGGAATACTTCCCGATCATCGACTATCTCCGAGAGCGCCGGATCCCGGTAACCCTCGCTTCGAACGGCTTCACGGTCCAGGCCACCCCTGACGAAATTCTCAAAACTTTTCGCGATGTGGAGTTTTCCATCGATTTTCCGACCGAGAAGGAACAGAACGCATTCCGGGGGGAAGGAAACTGGCGTCGCGTTTTGAGCTGCATGGAGAGGTGCAGAAAGCTGGGAATGGAAGTTTCCATCCTGGCCGTGCTCATGAACGTAAATTTCGACAAATTGGGAGAGTTGGCAAAGCTGGTCGGATCATTCGGCTGCAATCTAAGGGTGAACGTTTTCCAGCCGGTGCGCAACAGGGATTTCATGCCTTCCTACCATCAATACTGGGATGCCTATCGCATCCTTTTCGATCATAGCGCGCTGATCAGTTGCACGGAACCGCTCGTCAATACTTTTTCCGGGCTGAACACACTGCGTGGTTCGCCGTGCGGGTGCAGAAGCATTCGAATCACACCGCTCAAAGAGGTGCTGCCATGCGTGTACTGGCCTGGAGGAAAGGTGTCGCTGGTCCAACTCGTGGAATTGAAAGAAAGCGTATTTGACACGCCTCACTTTCAGGAATCAAGGCGGATACCCGGGGGATGCGAGGCATGCCGGCACGCAGCCAATTGTCGCGGCGGCTGCCGCAGCAGGGCACTTCTGCTTGGAGGCGCCGACGGTCCGGACACATTCTGCCCCCTGCGCCGAGGGGACTTTCGGCAGCTAAGCCTGACTCCTTACAGTGAAAAAAGACTTCTTCGATCTCAAAGCATATGTACAACCATAGTGAGGGGATAAACGATGTGACGATGAATCCCACAGCAATGCAACAGGTTGCGCTCCCCGAATGCCTGTACCTGGAAGTGACGAACCGCTGCAATCTGAGATGCCGCGCCTGTGTACATTATCGAGGCATGCCCGAGGCCCCGCGGGACCTTTCGTTCGATGAGGTCATGCGGGTCGCGGATCAAGTCCCCGGCTTGAAAAGGGCCGTGCTTCACGGCATAGGGGAACCTCTTCTCAACAAAGAACTCCCGCGTATCATCCGCAGCCTGAAAGACAGAGGCGTTCACGTCCTTTTCAATTCGAACGGGCTTCTTCTGAGTCCTGAGTTGGCGCGCGAATTGGTTGCCAGCGGACTCGACGAGTTCCGTGTCTCTTTGGATGCCGCCACGGAATCCACCTATGCCGCCGTCCGGGGCGCTGAGAGATTCTCCGAGGTGATGAAGAACCTTGCCGTGCTCATCGGGACGCGTAAACAAGGCGCTCGGCCAAGGCCGTATGTATCGGCCTGGATGGTGGGAACACTGGAGAATGTGCGCGATCTGCCGGATATGATCCGACTCGCTTCGCAGGCCGAAATCGACGAGGTCTACCTTCAACGATTGGTCTATCCTCTGGATGGGCCGGGCTATGGATTGGCTGAACGCGGAAAAGCAATTTCCATTTCCATGGAGGAAGTGCGGAAAATCGTCGACAGGGGTACGGAATTGAGCAGGCAACTGAATGTCAGGCTGACGGCATCCGGATTGGCCGCCCCGGGTGAAAGCCTGTGCCGCGAGCCGAGGGGAAAAGCCCCATGGCGCCGGTGCAAAAGACCGTGGGAAGTTGCCTACATGACGGCCTGGGGCAATCTTCTGCCCTGCTGCATCGCTCCGTTTTCCACTCTCGACTACGATTCTCTGGTCCTTGGGAATGTGTTCGATGAGGGCTTTGCAGAGGTTTGGAAAGGGGGGAAGTACCAGGAATTCCGCAAAAGACATCAATCATCCAGCCCCCCTGAAAGCTGTCGCGGGTGCGGTGTCGAATGGAGCATTTGAGGCATAAGTGAGAGCAATTGTAGTCGTAGTAGCCAAAGAGCCGGTTGCGAAACAGGTGAAGACGCGCCTGTGCCCCGATCTCGATCCTGCCCGGGCCGCCGAGATATACACCCTGTTCGTCCAGGACATGGTGGAAGAGATGTCCGGGCTGTACAGAACAGAGGCCGGTCACATTAGACTTGCTCTCGCCTATAGTCCCGAGGGAGCACGGAGAACGTTCGACAGCATACTGCCGCCACATGTGCTTACCTTTCCTCAGCGGGGAGCCGACCTCGGAGAAAGACTGGCGAATATCTTCGAGAAGCTTTACGCCGAGAGCTACGACCAGGTCCACATCATAAACAGTGACAGCCCGGATATGCCGTGCTCTCTCATCCTTGAATCCACGGAGCTTCTGCGGAAACCGGAAATCGATCTGGTGCTGGGTCCATGCAGGGATGGAGGCTACTACCTTGTCGGGCTGAAGAGACCCATCCCGGAGCTTTTTCAGGAAATCCCGTGGAGCACCGACCGCGTATTGGCTTCGACACTTGAACGCGCCCATGCGTCGGGGCTGTCGTGCGCGCTTCTGAGTCCCTGGTATGACATTGACACCTATGACGATCTGGTGCTGTTCTTTGACCGCAACAAAAACAGAAAAGATGGATGCGGGCCGGGCTGGAGGACGCTTAAGTACCTGAGGGACAAGCGGATAGCGGCTCATTTGAAGGAGGAGTGCAAATGAATCCCTTTTCCGACGCCTTGGCGTTCCTGATGCGAGGCGAATGGCCCATATACCTTTTCTGGCTTCTTCTGATAGGAGGCGTGATCGCGGCGGTCTGGAACCTGAGCGTCGACCCGGCGCAGCGTACCATAAAGCACGTATGGATGTGCATCGCCCGCGTTTTACTTGGAAGCATGTGGTGGCAGCAGACGCTCTGGAAGTTGCCGCCCTATTATACCGATCTCCCATCTGTACCGAACAGCGGGTTGAAACACTGGATGATGGAAATGGTCAATAGCGCTGCTTTCAGCATTCAAAGCTCGTTTGTGAAGGATATCGTCCTGCCTCACTTCAATATCTTCGCCCCGATGGTTTATAGTGTTGAAGTCCTTATCGCCACCTCACTGATCCTGGGCATCTTCACTCGCCTGTGGGCAGGGATCGGGGCGCTGATGGCCGTAAATCTCTGGCTCGGTCTCTATCGTTCGCCTTCCGAATGGCCCTGGACCTACTTTTTCCTGGTCCTGTTGCAGGTGACCTTCGCGGTTTTACAGGCGGGCCGAAGTCTGGGTATCGATGCTGCAATAGTCAGAAGGCTGGGCAGGCGATCAAAACCTCTTCGAATAATGGGTTTAATCACTTGAGCCATGATTATACAGGTGAGGAAGTTGGTAATGGCTGGTGAAACGGTCAATATACTGCTCTTCCTGGCGCAGGGTTTTGAAGACCTTGAAGCCGCGGCAGTGCTCGATGTATTTGGATGGACCCATTACAGGGAAGAGATAGATAAAGCCGCGGTGACGACAGCCGCCTTCCACGAAAACGTGAAAGGCCGGTTCGGTATGCAGGTAAGACCCGATCTTCTCTACTCTCAGGTCGACTCCGCGAGGTATCATGCCCTGGTCATACCGGGAGGCTTTCACAGTCACGGGTATAATGAAGCCTACGATCCCCGGGTTCATCGGCTGGTCCACGATATACACTCGCGCGGCGGGTATATAGCTACCATGTGTGTTGGAATCCTTCCGGTAGCCGATTCCGGTCTTCTCCAGGGGAAAAAAGCGACGACCTACCCCTATAGCCGCAACCATGATAATCTCGGCAGATTGAAGGCGGGAGGCGCCGAGGCGGTAAATCGAGCGGTTGTGATCGATAACAGGATCATCTCGTGCGCGGGCCCCGGAGCAGCTCTTGAAGTTGCCTTCCTGTTGATGGAACTCCTCATGGGCCCGGCAACCGTCCGCAATGTCCGGCGCTATATGCTTTTCAGGGAGATGTCTGATTGAGGTCAAGCGACGCCCCAAAACTGGGTTCGTCTATCGAGACAGGCGAGATCGAAGTCAAAAGCCCAAGCCGTCTCGCGGCACAGCACAGGAAATGCCAAATTATGCAGCACATTGCAGGCACAGACCTGCCTTCCGATATCGAATAGCAGGTGCTCCTTCTTTGGGGCACCCTTTTAAGCTTCAAACTCCGTACATCAGGCAGTTGTTATGATTCAATTGCCAATCTCCAGATATGCTCTCGTCAAGCACGGAATCGAGGTCGTGGCTGTACACAACCACATGGTGACCGAGAGTCCGAGGATTTTCTTCCTGCACTACTGGGGAGAAGGGCCGGCCGACAAACTGGCTGAAGGACTCAAGGCTGCCCTCGCCCGAACAGGGACTGCGATCGGTTGATGCCGGCAGCTCTTCCGAGACGATAGAGGGCTTCTCTCTCTATGAGAAGTCTTCTGCGTTTCAGCAACCGGAGAGTTTTGTTTTCCTAAATATGTGGGTCCACTGATATCCCGCCCGCCGGAAATCATCTTCGAGCGGAAGAGAAGTACAGATTACTTTCGGAAACTGCGAGCAGGTTACTGGTATCCGAAAATTCACCAGGCTGGAAAAACGGGGAATCCTCCACCCTCCGACATCAATAATTATTCTTCGCACCTTCGCGTGACAACAGCAGGGAGTTGGTCCTCTCGAGCCGGGAGAAGCCGAAATTCGGCTTACATCCACCGTTTTTTTCTGAAGAAGAACAGCATCAGGAGAGCGATTGCAAGCATGAGCAGCAGAACCGCCGGGTATCCGAATTGCCATTTCAGTTCGGGCATATGTTCGAAGTTCATGCCGTAAATGCCTGCAATAACCGTCAGGGGCATGAAGATGGTGGTTATGATGGTCAGCACTTTCATTACCTCGTTAAGCCTGTTGCTCGTCGCCGTAAGATAGATGGTCAGTAGTTCTGTCAGGGTTTCTCTGTAAATTTCCGTGGTGTCGGCTGCCTGGATGGCATGATCATGAACATCCTTATAGTAGATCCTGATGGATTCGCCCACGAAAGGAATATTTCCGATGGCGAGATCGTTCAGCAGGTCCCTCAGGGGCCAGGCCGCCCGCCGCATTTGAATGAGATTCTTTCGAATCTCCTGGATCGGTTTGATTGAGTTCTCCCTTGATGAAACGGCGATCTGTTCCTCGACCGACTCGATTGTTTCCCCCATTTCTTCCAGGACGACGAAATAGTTGTCAACCAAGGTATCGAGCAGCGCATATACCAGATAATCGGCCTTCATCTGCCTGATGCGTCCTTTCCCAGCACGCAGGCGATTGGTCAGGGGGACAAAGAGATCGGAGCCTGTCTCGTGCAAAGATATGACAAGCGAGGGACGCACAATAATGCTCAGTTGCTCGTTGATAATGTTGCCGTTTGACTCGTAAAGCGCTTTTGCGAGGATAAAGGAATAATCTTCAAAATCTTCGATCTTTGGACGGTGGGTCGTATCGAGAATATCTTCGATGGTAAGCGGATGAAGAGCGAAGATCCTTCCAATCTCAGACAGAACATCCACATTGTGGATGCCTTCGACCCTGATCCATCGCATGGCGGATTTCAATTTCGGAGAAGCGATATCTTCAAGTTTGTCAATGACGATTTCCTCGTACTCACTCTCGCTGTACTCGTAGACAATGATCTTCACCGCCTCTGCCATTCGCTCGCCAATGTGTACCAATGAACCCGGCGGGAGTCCGGCCTTTATGGATGTCTTATGAGCGATACGTTTCTTCATGCCCCGGTAAACTCCTTTCACGCGCCGATTTCATGCGGACCACGGAATGATTCACAACAGTGCGTATAGCGTAGCGCAATTCAAAGAACAATCCACAATTAAGGCGATCGATAAGGAAGATCCGCTTCTCCCCCGCTCTCTTCCAATCAGCGGGTGATCGCGATCGATATGCATAAATTGTATGTCGTGTATTCATTTGGTGCCGGACTGCAAGTTTTTCATGATGACAAACGGCCTGGAGTTCCAGATATATGTCGGTATCGGCAGGCTTTTTCTATCCGCTGGAAGTTTGGCATGTTCCATGCCTCTGGGAATTCATACATAACAGGATATATGCGGAACGCATCACTCCCTGATGCAGCCCATCCGGTATGAGTATGAAACGCCCGGGGAAGATTCATGGAAAAAATATTTTGCCGCCCCATAACCGCCTTCAATTTTGCCGATCTGCCGTTCAGGCTCCGAATTACCCTTGCCCTGTCCGTCACGGCACTGGGTATTGCCGCGATCGCCTGTCTTCCCCCGATACCGCAGGATCCCGGTTATCATGCATTTGCGGACGGCAGGAGTCTCCGGCTAATCCCCAATGCGGGCAACGTCTTCTCCAATGCACTGTTCATCCTGGCGGGCGTCACAGGTCTCCTTAGACTGAAATCGGTAAAATCCATCTTCCTTTGGCGGTTTTTCTATTGCTCGATCGGTCTGGTCGGCATCGGCTCTGCGTACTATCACCTTGCCCCCGCAAATTTGCTGCTGGTTTCCGACCGGATCCCGATGAGCATCGGGTTCGCGTCAGTCATTGCCGTAATGATAGCCGAACGTATTAACGAAAAGGCAGGTGGACTTTTACTGTTCCCGCTGGTTTTTGTCGGCATAAGAAGCGTGCTCTACTGGTATGCGGGTGAAACGAGCGGCGTGGGCGATCTGAGGCCCTATATTGCGGTCCAGGTATTGCCGATCCTGCTGATTCCCATGCTGATTCTGCTTTTCCCGGAAAGAAAATCACCGGCCGACAAGTCTCTTCTCATACTCCTGGCCGGGTACATCCTTGCAAAGGTGTGCGAAGTTGAGGACGGGGCCATATACATCCTGACCGATCATCTCATAAGCGGTCATACTTTAAAGCATATTCTGGCGGGTGCCTCTCTTTTCGCCTTCAGACCTGTGCCGGAGACGAAGACTGCAAGGTAATCAGGCAGACCTGACTATACGACATCCTATGCCTATGCTGTCCCTGTTTAAAAATCGATGGTTTCGAATGTACACGTACACAAATGAGAAATGGTGGAAGGAATTGATGGCTCTTGTCGGCGGCAAAGCCGGAATTGAACGTTAATTCCCGTCAGGGCTTGTCCCGGCCGGGTTTTTCGGATGGAATCGCAAAGGTTTCTATTTTCCGAAGACCCGCAGAGTGCACGGGATCAGCAGCATTTAGTCTCCGGAGACTCCGGTTTCCGGGATTTTGTTCAGGCTTGGTTTACCGATTCTTTAGACCTCTTCTTTCGAATGCTCATGATGTTCCAGTAGCGGAACGCTCTTTCCAGTTTGTCCTTGTACGACAGGACGACAAAAATCAGAATCAGGGCGAGCCCGCAGACAATGCTGAATCTGCCGTACTGGTGGAGCCGGATGTAATTTCCTCCCAGGGTCAGGAGGATGGTTCCGACGAGCCTGCCTCCCCCGCCGATCAGGAGGAACTGCGTGGTCGATATTTCGCCGAGCCCCAGAATGTAGCAAAGATAATCTTTCGGGAATCCGGGCAGCAGGAACAGGATAAAGACGATGAAGGCCCCTTTGTGGTGCAGCAGGAAGTTGAACCGCTCCATTGCCTGGGCCGGAACGAACTTCTTTGCGAAGGGCTTGCCGAGAAAGCGCGAGAGGGCGAATGCCAAATAGGACCCTATTGTGAGCCCGGTCGTGGATAACAGTATTCCGAGCCAGGGACCGTACAGGTATCCGCCCAGGAAACCGGTGACGTCGCCGGGAATTGGCGCCGCAACCACCTGGAGTGCCTGGAGGGCTATAAAGCCGACGAAAGACCAAGGCCCCAGCGATTCAAGAAAATGCGCCAGCTTCTTCTTGCTCAGGAAAAACTGAATGATTCCGGTCTGATAAGCAATGACTGTCAGGAGTGAAACAATTAGAATAACGAAGACGAACTTCAGGACAACATGGTTTTTGTTATTGTTCGAATGCTTCGGATCGGAGTCCATGCGCGGTTTGAACCCTTGTGTGATCGATTTCCCCATCCGGACAATAGCAAGTCGGAATGGCAAAGAAAAGTCTGTTTTTCACAAAACTTTACAAATTGTTTATTTTTTTCTCAAGCGGGCGCCCACCGAGAAGAAGGTTTACCTGGAACAGAGAAGAAGGATTGTGTCAGGATGGAAATTCGAGTAGTGATTTCACCAGGTTGGAAAAAAACAAACAAAACGGGTGCCGGGAGTGGTTTAAATCAGGCGAAATCTATCTGTTTCTTCTTCATCTTTTCTATGAGCGTCGTGCGGTTCAAACCGAGCAGCTTTGCAGCTTTGTTCTTAACCCCGCCCGACTTTTGGAGCGCATCCAGGATGAGGCGGTTTTCCAGTTCATCCAAAGTTTCTTTAAGATTGATACCATCGTCGCCGAGCACAATATCTTTCATTTCGACCTGCTGTTTTATCTGCATGCGGCCCGGCAATTCGTGAATCTGAATTTCGTCGTTGTCGCTGAGTATTACGAGCCGTTCGATTACGTTTTCCAGCTCCCGCACGTTCCCGGGCCAGTCGTACTGCTGCAGGCTCTCGACAGCCGAACGGGCCATGCGTTTGAGAGGAATGTCTTTCTTGAAGCAATGCTGTTTGAGAAAAAACTGTATGAGCAGCGGAACGTCGCCCTCCCGCTCCCTTAGCGGCGGGACCTGTATGGGGATGACGTTGAGACGATAGAACAGATCTTCGCGGAATTCGCCTTCCGTAACGGCCCGCTCGAGGTCTTTATTAGTCGCCGCGAGGATGCGCACGTCCACTTCGATCGTCTTCGATCCACCAACCCGCTGGAACTTCGTTTCCTGAAGAAAGCGGAGGAGCTTCACCTGGAGCTTCGGGCTCATCTCGCCGATTTCATCCAGGAATACCGTACCCTTGTTGGCCAGCTCGAACCGCCCGCGCCTCTCCTTGAAAGCACCCGTAAAGGCGCCTTTTTCGTGGCCGAAGAGTTCGCTCTCCAGCAGTTCTTCGGGAATGGCCCCACAGTTGATCGGTACGAAGGGCATATCCCGGCGGTTGCTCTGGTAATGGATCGCGTTGGCGATGAGTTCTTTTCCCGTACCGCTCTCTCCGGTAATGAGCACCGTGGAATCGGTATTGGCCACCCG
Organism: Pseudomonadota bacterium; assembly: GCA_023416335.1. The sequence goes on from JAEZHY010000077.1 coordinate 42,270, forward strand.
CCGAATGATCCGATAGAGGTTCTGCATGACGGGACTTTGGCCGATCAGCTTTTCGAGACGGTGCTGCTCCTGAATGTGGGAGCGCAGGGCTACGTTTTCTTCCTTGAGGTTCTTGAGTTCTATGGCCCTTTTCAGGGTTATTATTATTTCGTCAAGGTTGGCGGGCTTGGAAAGATAGTCGTATGCGCCGCGTTTCATGGCTTCGACGGCCGTTTCGATGGTACCGAAGCCGGTGAGGACGATGACCAGGGTGTCCGGGTGATTCTGGGAAATATGAGCCAGTACTTCCATACCGCTCACGCCGGGCATTGAAAGATCGGTGAGAACCACATTGAAGTTGCTTGCCTTAGCCGCCTCGATGGCCTCCTCGCCGCTGGACACCACCTCCACTTCGTAACCTTCGGCCTGGAGGCGCTCGACTATAAGCTCCAGCGTCAGAGGCTCGTCGTCAGCAATCAAAATTCTTGGTTTCGCTGCCATTGCGCTCCCGGTCTTTAGGCCATATGTAATCAGGAATTATTATCCGAAAGGATCAACGTATTGATATTTACCACAATATATTTTGCGTGCGCAACCAATTGATCACTTTCGGAACAGTTTCACAGATTCCAAGCGGGAAATTTCTTGAAGGAAGGCTTAACTGCGGGGCAATCCTACTCTTTTTCCACTCGCTCCATGCAGAGCTTCAGGCATGTCTGGCAGTCCGAAGTCTGAATTCCGTGCTTGCAAAAACGCGCGAAAGCGTCGAACCAATCGATTCCGGTTCGGGGACAGATCCTGATAAATTCCAGAAACCGAACCAGTCGTTCTATCGCGTTTGGATCGATCGCGTGCTCTATCCGGCAGGCATTGGCTTCAGCCTCTTCCGGAGCGAGTTGAAGCGTATTCGTGAAAAATTCTTTCAGAGTCTTATGACGTCGGATCACATCGTGGGCAATTTCCCGGCCTTCGGGGGTCAGGGTTATGAAACTGTACGGGCTGTAGTTTATAAGCCCGCGTCCGGCCAGCGCCTTGAGAGCCCCCGTCACGGAAGCCCTCTGAACGTTCATCTGATCCGCGATATCTTTGGCCCGTGCAACCCGGTTCGATTGCTCGAGGTGATAGATCACTTCGAGATAATCTTCCAGGCTGGCGGAAAGTCCCTCGGCATTTTCGTCAGGGAGCATTTTTTCCTCTACTTCAGTCCTTTTTCGGTGGCCGGCCAGAGTTGACGGAATTCTCTGGAGCTTATCCATTTTAGCCGGTTACGTCAAGCAAATCGCCCGTTCTTCACCTTATGCATCTCCGTTTATCCGGGAATGCGGCGGGGAGAGAGTACGATCGATGGGAACAAAATCATTCACTGTTTGCGGAAAAACCTTCCCGTCCTTTTGACTTGTGGGATGGAAACTGTTAAGGATATCGCCGACCGGCCATGCCCCCGACATCCTGCAAGAAAAGGCCGCGTTCCCCATATCATCACACTGAAAGGAACCTCTGAATGGAAGAGAACCGGAGCGCTTCGGAGAGCAGTTCATATAACCCCTTTCAACCCGTGCTCGAACTGGTCCAGGGAGGAGATCCCGAGCAGATTTGCCTGAAATACGGCATCAGCAAATCCCAGCTCGACAAGATGCTCACCGAGTATCAGAACTCGCGTCGCCAGGCCGCCCTGGCCGATGCATATTCCGTGACCCGTACCGGGCGAAACGATCCCTGCCCATGCGGTTCCGGAAAGAAATATAAGAAGTGTTGCCTCCCGAGGCATGAAGAAGCCCGGAAACTCATCCCCAAAGATCAACTGCAGCAGATGGAGGAACGGGCTCGCGCCAAGGAGCAGATCGAAAAGGATGTCAAAAAAGGCTTCGAATTGATTTTTGCGGAAGACTACAAACGCGCCGCACAATTTGCAGAGAAACTGCTCGATACATACCCGGAAGACGACAGGTTCCACGACATCCTCCTGAACAGTTCGTTTGCGCTCGGCGATTATGAAACCGCCTTCCAGACTGCCAGAAAGAGATGGCAAACCGCCCAGGAAGAGAAGCTCTTCTACCAGGAAAACGGGTACCACAAGCGCGAAGGAGTGGAAAAGACAAACCATGTCCATTTCTACTCCCCTTCCACCTGGCTCGAAAAGTTCTGGATTGCCCAGAGGGCCCGAACCTGGAGCAATCAGTACCCCGTCGAAAAGGGCTCGGAACTTGCCAGGGACGCCGGCAAACTCAAAGAAGCAAACGATCTGAAGCGGTTTTCATCCAAGGAAGAAGAAGGATTCGATGCAAGGAAGAAAGCCCTTGCCCCTGTCCTCGAAAAGCTTGGGTCGGAAGGCCCCGCGGCAATTCCCTACCTTCTGCCCTATACCTATAACTTCACCTGGGCGAGCCTCTTCGTTCCCGAACTGCTCGACGCTTGTGCGACCGATGAATCCATTCGCCTGATGGCAGAGCTTTCCATGTTCCGTTATCCATACTTTTCGCAAAAATGCCTCGCCCACCTCGAAGGCAACGGCGAAAGGGCAATTTCGGTACTCTCGGAGATACTGGCCGAAAACCCCGCGTTTGACGAACTCAAAGTGGGCCTTTTGACCGTGCTCGGGAATATGCCTTCCAAGGAATCTTTTGACGTGCTTGCCAGATTCACCGAGCACGAAAACCGCTACGTTGTGAACTTCGCCTGCGAAGCTCTGGCAAGGCACAAAAACCCCGACGCCATGCCTTACCTGGAGAAGGCCAAAGAACGCATGGGCGCCCTCAATAAGATTGCAGGAGCAATCCAGGAGATTGCGGCGCTTAAGAAGTAGCTGTTTGAGTGAACTGTGAACAGTAAGCTGAAAATACCGCCATTCTCCTGTCTCCTCAGCCAAGGTGGGAATACTTTGCGGGGTGAACAGTGAACTGTGAGCAGTGAGCTGAAAAAACCGCCCTCTGCGTTGCGGCACGGTTTCCCGACCGTGCCGCTTCCGCGTTGGGGACACGCAGCTTCTGATCGTGTATTGAGAAATGGCGCGGTCAGGAGACCACGCCATAACTTTGAGTTCCCCCTCCCCGTCATCCCGTGTTTGAGTGCTTTTGAGCCGGGAACCAGGTTTTTTGAGGCCTTGAATTCGCGACTAATCCGCCCTGGAAGCCTGGTTGCCGGTGATGGCTTGTCCTGGGTCGGAATGACGACGCCGGGTTCCGCGAGTCATTCGAGGCTGCCGCGATGATTTTGAGGCGTAGGCGACTTAAGGGCCTGCGGCGCTACACCTCCATTGAGAGACGGGCACCAATCGGAAAAGGGCCGATGGGTGGGAGCGGAGCGGGAACCCATCGTTTTTGGGATCAAATCGAATCAATGAGCTTTATGTTAAAATGGCGCCTGCCCTTACGCACAGAATATTCTTTCCCCGGTTTATGGCGCGATCTTCCGACCGGCCATTTTCTCGGTTCCAAGCCGGCACGGTCAGGAAACCGTGCCTCAACTCAACGGGAACGGTAGTTTTTGGCTCTCCAAACTGTGTTGACGGTATAGGGGCCGCAGGCTTCTTAAGGGCCTGCGGCGCCACATCCCTATTGAGAGAGAGGTGCAATCGTAACCTTGTGGTATCGTGTCTCTCTTAGGAGGATGGGTGACAACCCATCGCTTTTCGGAACGCCCTGGAATGAATGGCCGGAGAGGCATAAACCGGTGCCTGGAAACACGGGAAACTTGTCATAGAAAAAAGAAGCCGTATTCGACATTCCATGAGCTTCTCGGCAACTGAGAGGGGAACGAACCTTAAAAACGATGGGTTCCCGGCCCTTTACGGTGCCCGTCTCTAGACGGGGTGGCGCCCGCAAGGCCCTCCGCCTGGAAGCCGAGGTAATCCCGGCAATGCTCACAATAACTGCGGCAGGATCTCGCCGGATTTTCCCGAAATCGAAATATCGTACAGGTCGGAATACGGAGTCGGTTCAAGATTGATCTCGGCCGTCACGGCTCCGTTTCGCTTCGCCTGCATCCCCATTGAAGCGGCCGGTTGAACCGTGCCGGAAGTCCCGATGACCAGCATGAGGTCGCATTCCTGGATTGCCTGGTAGGCCGCGTCGAGGACCTGTGCATCGAGCATCTCGCCGAACCAGACCACGTGCGGCCTCAACATGGCGCCGCATGATTCGCAAGTAGGCAGTTCGGGCAGCGGAATTCTCAGGTCCTCCCGCAGCGACCCGCATCCCGTACAGCGGACCCACCACAGATTGCCGTGCAGCTCGAGTATGTGCTCACTTCCCGCTTTTTTGTGGAGGCCGTCAATGTTCTGAGTGATCAGGGTGAACTTCGGGACCCGGCGCTCGATTTCCGCCAGCGCGAAATGGCCGGGATTGGGACTCAACGGCGCAATGAACTCCCGCCGCCAGCTATAAAACTCCCATACCAGCTTCGGATCCCGGGCAAAGGCTTCCGGAGTTGCGAGGTCCACGGCGCGAAACCGCTTCCAAAGCCCGCCTTCCCCCCGGAAAGTGGGCACACCCGATTCAGCCGAGATTCCCGCTCCGGTCAGCACGGCAATGTGCTTTGAATTCCAAATCCTTTCCTTCAGTTTTCGAATATTTTCGTCATGTGCGGCCATCTTTCCACTCCATTCCTGCCGGCAGTCCCGGGCTGGAATTAAGATTGCTGATTGCCCGAAAGGGAAAATTTGTGGATAGCGTATTGGTCACAACCCTCTTTGTGGATCAAATTTTGAATTTTATTATCCACAAATACTTTTGTTGCAAATCTGTTGTCCACTAGAAAATGCTCTTTCCTTCAGCCACATTCAGCAAGGCCGGAAAAGAGCATACCGCAGCCCTGAGCCCGCTTGCCCCCTTTATGACCCGGATTCCGCCGGTTCTCAAGCTCAGGGGGGCTGTAGCCCAAATCGTCGCGGCAGCCTCAAATGACTCGCAGAGCCCGGCGTCGTCATCCCGGTCCTTCTCTTCGATCAGGACAAGTTCACACCGGAATCCAGGCTCTTGGGGAGGATTAATTGTGAATTCAAGATCTTAGAAACTCTGGATCCCGGTTTAAAAGCACTGCCGGGATGACGAGTTGGGGAACTTGGTCGCAAAATGCCCGGCAAAAAGGTTTGTCTCCATTTGGGCAACAGCCACTCCGGCTTGGGGAGCCCGGGTCTGGAAGCCCCGGCTTCCAACGGAACACCGGCCTGCCTGCAAAGAAAAAACCCGGAGGAATGGCAATCCCCCGGGTTTTCTTCGTATCTATCTTCTGCTGCCGGCAAATGCTACTTACCGTTGCCGACTATTGCCTTCCCCTCGTCGGTTCTCAGCAGGTCGTCAAAGTAGTCGATGGTCTTTCGCAGGCCATCTTTGAGCGGGACCTTGGGCTCCCATCCGAGATTTTCCCTGGCAACCGAAATATCCGGCTTCCGCATGACGGGATCGTCCTGCGGAAGGGGCTTTCTGATGAGTTCGGATTTGGAACTCGTCATTTCGAGCACCAGATCGGCCAGTTCGAGGATTGTAAATTCCACGGGGTTACCGAGATTGACCGGTCCGGTGAAGCCCTTCGGGGTGTTCATCAACCGGACGAAACCCTCGATCAGGTCATCGACATAACAAAAGGAACGCGTCTGCTTGCCGTCGCCGTAGATGGTTATGGGCTGCCCGGTCAGGGCCTGTACGATGAAGTTCGAAACCACCCGGCCGTCGTTCGGATGCATGCGGGGGCCATAGGTGTTGAAGATTCTGGCCACTTTGATGTTCAGCCCGTGCTGGCGGTGGTAGTCGAAGAAGAGGGTCTCCGCGCACCGCTTGCCCTCGTCATAGCAGGACCGGGGGCCGATCGGATTGACGTTGCCCCAGTAGGTTTCTTTCTGGGGATGTTCGTGGGGATTGCCGTACACTTCCGACGTGGAAGCCTGCATGATCTTGATTTTCAGGCGCTTCGCAAGTCCCAGCATGTTAATGGACCCGTGTACGTTCACCTTGGTCGTCTGGACCGGGTCGTTCTGATAGTGAATGGGCGACGCCGGACAGGCCAGATTGAAGATCTCGTCCACCTCGACATAGAGCGGATAGGTGATGTCGTGGCGATACAGTTCGAAATAGGGGTTCTCCATCAAATTGACTATATTGCGTTTGCTCCCGGTGTAAAGATTGTCGATGCAGAGAACATCGTGTTCGTCCTTGAGGAGACGTTCGCAAAGATGCGATCCCAGGAACCCGGCTCCACCGGTAACTGCACAGCGTTTTCGAAGGTGCATGGATTATTTTCCTTCAGCAATTAGTGAAAATAAGCAAAGTGGCTGAAAATAGACCGGATTCCATGGTCCGGCCAACCAGTCTCAAGCGCGCACTATTATATCTATTTGCAATTTATTGACAATCTTTTTGCTAAGTCCTGAGGGGCAAATTGTATTCTTTTTCCGGTGAGATAGAAATGCATCGACAGCCGCGGCGCACATGCGCCACTCTTTTTTCCGGGGGCCGTGACGTAAATGCATGGACATCCGTCACGTCATTCCGGCAGTGCATTTGAGCCGGAATCCATACGGGGCCAAAATCCGGTTTGAACGAGGATAAAACTTCGATGGAAGTGGGGCAGCCGTGAGCTTAATTTTGGTTTCAGAAGGGGCGGGTGGCCCGGATTGGTATCCGGGCGCGCAACGCAAGAGGACAAACGGAGGATGCGCCGGTGGACGATAGAGGCAGGTCACGCGCCTGAAGTCATTCGGCCTATAGGGGGCGGGCTCTCTCCTCTTCGCTTTCCGCGATCAAACCCGGCAGCACGTCCATGACAAACCTCTTCAATTCCTCCCGTGCGGCCCTGAAAGAATCGAGTCCTTCTCCGTATGGGTCCCGAACGTAGTGGGAAATCAACCTTCCGGAAAAAAGAGGCGGAATGAAATCACCGATATCAAGCTCGGTCAGATTGACGAAATAGTCCACCCGATCCAGCCGCACATCGGATAATCCCTTGGAATACAAGCCGGATGCCGACACTCCGGCCTCTTCGAGGGCTTCGAGGGTATGCCGCGTGATGTGCCCCAGCGGGAACAACCCCGCCGAGCATGCTTCCATATCGCCAGCCCGAAAATGGCGGGCAAGCGCTTCGGCAAGGATGCTTCGGCAGGAGTTCCCGTAGCAGAGGAAAAGCACCTTCTTTCGGCGCTTCTTTGGTTTCGGATTTTCCCGGTCCATGCGCTTACGCTTTTGCCGAAGTTACGGCCGGTTCCTTCGCGATCACTGCCCTGGCGACCTGGCGTCCGAGTTCGACACATGCGTCCAGGTCTTCTCTTTTGGGCGAGTATTTCACACGCATTCCCTCGCCCGCCTGCTCGATGTTCATTTCGATCATGGCCTGGGTGATCTGCTTGACGGCCTCACCGCTCCACCCGTAGGAACCGAAAGCCGCTCCGACTTTCCCGGCGGGCTTAAGACCCTTCATATAGCAGAGCATGTCGGCCATCGTCGGCATCATGCCGTTGTTGATGGTGGGTGAGCCGAAGACGAGTGCCGCGGCATCCAGCGCCTCCGCCATGACATCGCTTCTGTGGCTGATCTTCAGGTTGAAGGACTTGTAATCGACCCCTTCCTCCTTCAGGCCTTCGCCAATGGAGCAGGCCATCAGTTCCGTCGCCTGCCACATTGTGTCGTAGACAATCAGGGCCTTGCGCTTATTTTCCTGTCGGCTCCACCTGCCGTAGGCTTCTACGATCGTGCCGGGATCGGTCCGCCAGATCAGACCGTGATCGGGAGCGATCATGTCGATTTCGATTCCCAGTTCCTGCACTTTTGCAATCAGCTTCTGAACCAGCGGCGAATAAAGGAGGAGAATGTTCGCATAGTACTTTCCGGCGTGGGCCAGGAGTTCTTCCGGGGCCACCTCGTCGTTGAACCTCTGGGTCGTGGCCCAATGCTGCCCGAAACCGTCACTCGACATCAACAGCTTGTCTTCCGGGATGTAGGACATCATGCTGTCCGGCCAGTGGAGCATCCGGGTTTCCAGGAAGCTGACGGACTTCTTTCCAAGCTTGAGGCTCTGGCCGGTTTCGACTGTCTGGAAGGGCCAATCCGTGCGATTGAAATGGTCGAGGAGCGCCTTCTTTCCCATCGGCGAGCAGAAGACCTTCTCGGGTTTGATCAGATCGACCATCTCGGGGATGGATCCGGAATGGTCCATTTCCACGTGATTGACTACCAGGTAATCGATCCGTTTCGGGTCGATTACCTTGCTGACGGCATTGATCAGATCGTTTTTGAACGGCTTCTTTACCGTATCGAAAAGAGTCACCTTTTCGTCGATCACCAGGTAAGCATTGTAGGTGGTCCCTTTCGGGGTCGAATAGCCGTGGAAGTCCCGTATGTTCCAGTCCAGAGCGCCAACCCAGTATATGTTGTCCTTGATTTCAACAGGTCCCATTTTCTTTCTCCGTAAGATCTACCAATTTTCACCTAGAAGTTCGTAATAGTCGCGCGGATGCACACAGGCCGGACAAATGTCCGGGGCTTCGCTGCCATGGTGCAGGTAACCGCAGTTCATGCATCTCCATACAACTTCGATACCCCGCCTGAAGACCTTTCCTTCTTTTATGTTGAGGGCGAGGTCCCGATATCTCTTCTCATGCTGCCGTTCGGCAACGGAAACGGCGTTGAAAACCTTCGCGATCTCCTCGAACCCTTCATCGGCGGCAACCCGGGCAAACCCGGGATAGAGCACGGTGTGCTCGTGATTCTCGCCGTCTGCGGCGGCCAGAAGGTTGTCCATCGTACTTCCGATTATCCCTGCCGGGAAAGTGGCCGTGACCCCAAGGTCCCCTCCCTGCAGGAACTGGAAGAACCTCTTCCCGTGTTCCTTTTCCTGGTTGGCGGTTTCCTCGAAAATGGCCGAAATCTGGATCAATCCCTCTTTCTTTGCCTTGCTCGCAAAAAAAGTATAACGGTTTCTAGCCTGTGCTTCACCCGCGAATGCCAAAAGCAGATTCTTTTCGGTTTGAGTTCCTCTCAGCTTTCTCATATTCCCTCTCCTTTGAAGTGAATAACCACGCAAAATTCCGATTGAAATCGATCCAACAACAACTCGTCCCCTGATTTCGGAAAGGGGAAGCCGCCAATGCGATTGAAGCTAAAACATCCGATCCGACGCCGCTCGCAAGCAGGAAGCGAACAATCAAGTTCCTTCAGATAAACGCTTACTTATCGGATCATTAATTTTCTTTTGAAAACGGCATTCATTACACAATCCGCTGAACTCGACACGGGCATCCAGGATCTCGAAATTCTCCAACTCGTTTCGCCCGTTTTTCAGGAGCGAAATTACATCCTGATCCACAATGATGTCCCGTACCGCACCGCACCGAACGCAGTACGCATGGCAGTGAGTCGCCGGATTCATGTCGAACCGTTTCTGGCGGCCATCGGTCACCAGTGTCTGGATCAGCCCCTTGTCCGCCAGCAGTTCCAGGTTCCTGTAAACGGTCGCCAGGCTGATGTGAGGCAGCCTCCTCCGTATCACATCATACAGTTCGCCGGCGGTCGGATGAGTTCCCATTGCCCTGAGTTCTTCAAGAATGATCCTGCGCTGTCGGGTGACAACAAAACTTTTTTCCATAAACCTTTCTCGCCTGTGTGAAAAATAATAATGAGAATTATTACTAAACTATTTCTCGCTTGTCAAGGAATGAGTCGAGAACGCCCAGGGGAAGTTCCTTGTATGGCCGGCAGTCCCGGAAGGGTTTGCCTGTATGTTACAATTTCCTGAAGGCTTAAAATTTCCGGCAGGTTGTGCCTCGCGGACGGCCTTTCGGGTATCAGGAAAGGCGACAATTATGGAAACGAACGAACCTAAACGTCAGTACACGGAAGCGGAAATAAAGGAGGAAAACAAGCGCATCAGAAATCTCAGGAGGCTGGTCGATTTCTCGATGGCGTTTATAGCACAATCCCCCATGTCTCCGGAGGAGGCGCAAAAGGTCGTTCAGGGAGTTCGGCAACATGCGGTCCGGCTTTTCCCGGGGAAAGAAGCGACTTTCGATCTTCTTTATGCGCCGCGTTTCAGGCGACTTATTGCGGAAAAATTCAGCCTGCTATAACATAGCACGGAGTACCGGCTCCCCGGGAGCCGGTCTCACCACTCGAACCCTGTTTTCCCCAGGACAATTCTGAATGGATGAGGTCATTCGAAGACTACAGCGTGAAGCGGAGAGGATCGCTTCGAAACACTCGCTTCCCGAGTTCTATACCCGGTTTGTGGCCCCATTGGCCATTGCGAAAAGGATTTTCTACAACCACCCCCGGGTACTCCGCCTCAGGAAATCGATCGAATGTGAATTTCAGGAAGAACTCGGGCACGGCCTCTATCACAGCACACGCGTGAGCATCGATTGCGCTGCCCTTCTTTTCATCGAGACGAGTGCAGACCGGATGAAATCCGTTGCCGTCGAACGGCTGATGATGGTCGGAACCTTTGCGGGGCTTCTTCACGATATCTGCCGCGACGAAGAAAACCATGCGGAATGCGGTGCCGACAGAGCAGAAGGAATTCTTGCCGATTTCCAGCTGAGCAAAAATGAAATCACCTGTATATGCCATGCCATCAGAAACCACGAAGCATTCACGTCCTGCATGCCCGCAAACCGCAGGTGGGCGCAGCTCGTCAGCGACTGCCTCTATGACGCGGACAAGTTCCGCTGGGGTTCGGACACCTTCACGCATACCCTCTGGCATATGGCAAACCACAAGGGTCTCACCCCTCAGGAACTCATTCTGCGCTTTCCATGGGGCATGTCCGGCACCCTCAAGATAAAGGACACCTTCAGAACGTCCACCGGGCGCCAATACGGCCCGGAAATAATCGAAACCGGAGTGGAAATCGGGAAGGAAATCTATCGCTATCTGCTCCAGCACTTTCGCGAAGACTCACGAGATCCCCTGCCATGACAAACGATACCATTACCGAGATTGAAGGGCTCCGCGTCGGACACGCCGATCTGGAAGGAGTACCCAGCGGGTGCACGGTCATCCTGCCGGACGAAGGAGTGAGGGCGGGAGTAGACGTGCGCGGAGGTGCACCGGGGACGTTCGGAACCGAAACGCTGCATCCCCTGAATCTGGTGGGAAAGGTGGACGGATTATTCTTTTCCGGGGGGAGCGCCTTCGGACTGAGCGCGGCAACAGGAGTGCAGAATTTCCTGAAGGAGCGGGGCACAGGGTTTGACAGCGGGCACGGGCTGGTACCCATCGTTGCGGGAGCGATCATTTTCGATCTCGGAATAAACTCCACCGGGATCCTTCCCGATGCCGAGTCTGCCCATGCGGCCTGCCGGAACGCCTCCCCCGCCCCGGTCGTCGAAGGCAATATCGGTGCCGGCCGCGGTGCGACGATAGGTAAGCTCTTCGGCTTCGACCGCTGCATGAAAGGCGGCATCGGCAGCAGTTGCGTCCATGGCGCGGGCGGGATCAAGGTGGGCGCGCTCATGGTGGTCAATTCCTTCGGGGATGTAATCGACCCCGACACAGGCAGGAAGATCGCCGGTGCGCGGAAAGATCCGCACAGCCGCGAATTGGCCGAAACGGTTCCGGAACTTCTCCGGATGACCTCTTTTCGGGGCTTTCCCGGCGGAGAGAGCACCATCATAGGGGCAATAGCCACAAACGCCATTCTGAATAAGGTCCAGTTGACAAAGATTGCCCGGATGGCCCATGACGGACTCGCCAGGACCGTTTTCCCGGTACATACGCAGTACGATGGAGACACGATCTTCGCGCTCAGCTGCGGCAACATCGAGGGAGCGGAGACGAGCCTGATAGGAGCCCTGGCCGTGCTGGCCGCCTCGGAAGCCATTTTGAGGGCAGTCCGCAAAGCACAGGGTCTGGAGGGCGTACCGGCTTATTCGGATATTCAGACAGGTAGGGCTTCAATATAGAGGAAGCGCGGCAGCCGTGTAGAAGGGTGGGCACCGCTTTTGGGGTGCCCACCGCCCTGCCATCCCGATGAACCCTGATACGAGGGGACGAATGGTGGGCACGATAAAACTTTGTGCCCACCCTACGCCGCTCACCGTCCACGCTAATTGGGAACCCCGGCCCCCGGAGCGATGAATTGCCCGCAACGCCCCCGTCCACCCCGTCATTTTCCCGCGGATCGACGTCTCAACCAAGCAGCAAGCAAATCTAATTCACCGAAATCAATTCGCAATTCTGTCGGGAAGGTGAAAGCTGAATGACAGGCGCGGCTTTTGTGAGAGGAAGCAGGAGCTTCCCTACCGCTGGTTCCCAAGCAGAGCTTGGGAACCAGCGGTAGGCTTAAGTTGACGCATATGAGGTCCGCCTTGGGAACCCCGGCACCGGAAGCTCCCGCTTCCTCATCCAAACGCAAAGTGGGCACGACTAACGTCGTACCCACCACGTGACATCCCATTCTTCCGGCTTTCCTCCGCATTCTCTGCAAACTCTGCGGCGAATCGCCTTTGTTTTGATTTTCCTGTTCTCTACTGCTTCGCGCTTGCCTGCCCCGCGCTGCCGGCTTCCGTCTTTACTTTCTCCAGTTCCTGGTCCAGAAGTGCGCGCTGAGGATATTCCCCGGGAGCTTTGGCGGCCAGCTCAAACATTTCCAGGGCTTTGGCCGTGTCCTTTTTCGCCGCATAAATCCTGCCCAGGTTCCAGGCAGCTTCCCGCTCGAACTCGGGTAAGCCGAGGTTTTTCAGGTTCGTCCATTCCTGTGCGGCCTGGTCCGTCTTGCCCGAAGCCTGATAGGCATAGGCCAACTGATACTCGACGAGCGGTTTGAGGCCGTGCCCCGCGGGAACGGCATTCAGCGCTTCCGACCCGGTCTTCACGGCGTCGTCATAGCGCCTGGTTTCATAGTAGGCCCTGGCAAGCTCGATTCGGGCATTCAGGGTCAAGTTGGAACCTTTGTGCTCGGTGATAAACTTCTGGAGATCGGGTATGATCTTTTCCCAGTCCGCCGACGAGCCTTTACCTTCCGCAGGAAATTTGGCGGCCAGCAGACCGTACTCCGTCTCCATGCGGACCTGCCTGGAGTTCTCGTAAGCCCCGAATCCCCAGGACGCGAGAATTATCACTATAAAAGCCGCACCGGCCCCGATGACGGCCGTATAGTTCATGTCCACCCACTCCCGGACCCGTTCGTAGAGCGTGTACTGGGGCATGGTGGATTTCTTGGCAAGCGGTTTGATTGCTTTTGCTCGTTTAGCGCCCAAAAGAAGACTCCTTCATGAGATTTGATAAATTTCACAAAATGAATTTTAATCGATTCGATACGAAAGGCACGTATTCAATAGGTCTTAAGCACTGAAAAAACAACGAAAAAACGATGTTATTCTATGTTCTGCGCCTGCTCTTTCAGCTTCCCGATTTCCGTTTTCATCCTGACGACGGCCTGGACTGTTTCCAGATCGGTGGTCTTAGACCCGATGGTATTCGCCTCGCGATGGAGTTCCTGGATCAGGAAATCCAGCCTGCGACCGTCGGCCGGCTTGGAGCCGCCAAGCAGGGACCGGATCTGATCGAGGTGGCTGCCGAGGCGAACTATTTCCTCATTTATGTCGGCCCTGTCAACGAGAAAAGCTACTTCCTGGAGCAGCCTGTTTTCATCGGGCTCCGTCCCTCCGAGGAGCTGCTTTATCCGCTCCTCCAGCTTACCCTTGTAATCCTGGACGACCGTTCCGGCACGCTGTTCCACAATAGACAAATCGCTTTTGAGCGCCGCAATTCGGTTTTCAAAATCCTGGAGCAGCGATTCACCTTCCAGAGTGCGCATTCGGCGTACCTGATCGAGTGCTTCGGTTACTGCTGAGCTGAGGAGTGCCTGGACTGCCTCGGTATCGATGACTGCCTCGGGCGTTTCATAAATATGAGGTATCTGAAGCAGATTGTCGAGGGTAGGTTTCTGGATTTGCTGAATTTCCAGGTGGAGTTCCTGAAGCTGGTTCCAGTAGAATCGCGCCAAGTCGAGGCTGATTTGCGGCGCTTTCTGCCTGATATCCGTGCTCTCTATAGTGACGAATGTATCGATTCGGCCCCTGCGGATCTTCTCCGAAACGATCTTTCTGCACAGGTCTTCGAATTCAATGAAATTTTTGGGCAGACGAACCGAAATGTCGAGCTGTTTTGCATTGAGGGTGCGCATTTCCACGCTGACGGAATACCCGGCATTCTCTTTTCGGCTTCGGCCGAAACCGGTCATGCTGTTAATCACAGGCCAACTCCTCAGGAAATCAGTAATTTCAAACTATTATCAGATAACTTAACATGGGCTCGATAAATGAGAAATACCGGTTTTGCGCGAACCATCCCGGTCGGCCGATTCAGCCCGGCAATACGCCGTCTCGCTGAAACCGGAGTTTTTTCCGCAGGACCCCGAGATAATGCAGAAAATCGGGTTCCTGGTAATCCGGATACGTCCACGGCAGCGGCTGATAGGCCCCCTTCTGGTAAATCAGGGTCAGATCGGCATAAATGCCGCTGCGGAGATAAATCCGGTGGGTGAAATTCTTTCCCGTAGCCAGAACGAACCGTTCTTCATTGAGAATCCCCGGATCGATATTGACCTGCCTTTTTTCCTCCAGGGAAAATCGTTTTTCAAGTTCGTTTGTTTGCAGCTTTATTTCGGGAAGGGATTCTATGGGAACGAGATCGAGAAAAGCAGCGGTTTGCCGCCGTATGCCCTCCCCCATTTCACTGTCGTAGTAGGTGGTGTAGGGAAAAGGGCCGGGAGCGGACAGAAAATCGAGCTTGCCGAACATTTCGCCCAGCGCTCTCAGCGTTTCCGCCTGAACGTTGGAATCTTTAAAAAGGAACCGGATTACCAGCTTTGCCGGAAGAGGTTCTCTAGGCTGGCTCATTTGCCGTTTTTCCGCCCCATTACATATCTCGGGTTACTCAATAAAGTCCGCGTGAAGACAGGATCGCCAAACACCGGTCGGCTCAGATTTTGTCCAGCGCGTCCAGGAGCCTGTCCGCCGTTACGGCAGTCGTGCCGAACTCCGCCACAACGATCCCAGCCGCAAGGTTGGCGAGAAAAGACGCATCGAAGATGGAAAGTCCGGCCGCCGTTGCGAGCGCGAGGACCGCGGCCACCGTATCGCCGGCTCCGGTAACGTCATACACCTGCCGCGCCAGGGTGGGGATGTGAAAAGCGCTTCCCCCGTTCCGGAATATGCTCATGCCGTCTTTGCCGCGCGTAATGACAAGATTTTCGCACTCCAGCTTGCGCAGGAGTTCTCTCCCCACCGCGTTGAGGCTCTCCTCGTCTTCGATGGGAACACCCGCCAGTTGCGCGGCTTCGTGGTGATTCGGCGTTACCACCGTGAAAGAGCGGTAGAGCTTGAAATTCTGGATTTTGGGGTCAACCACGACGGGGATTCCGGTACTCAGGGAGCGCAGTTCCTCTATAAGCATCGGACAAACCACCCCTTTCGCGTAGTCCGATATTATAACCACATCGATCCGGGGAAGGGTTTCTCTGAGGAATTGCACCATCCGCTGCAATGAACCCGGGTCGGGCACATGGCGGCTTTCGTGGTCGTACCGGACGACCTGCTGATTGCGGGCAACAACGCGGGTTTTGACCGAAGTGAGGCGTTTCCGCTCTTCCACAATGCCCGACAGGGAAACGGAATCTTCAGAAAACAGCCTGAGAACTTCCCTGCCCGCCGCGTCGTCGCCGATGATTCCAAGTGGATGGGGTATGGCGCCGAGAGTCGCGAGGTTTTTCACCACATTCGCAGCCCCTCCCAGGCACCGGGTCTCCTTTTGCACCTCCACCACCGGCACAGGCGCTTCGGGCGAGATCCGGCGCACATCTCCCCAGATGAATACGTCCAGCATCAGGTCCCCGATCACGAGGACGTTATACCGGGAGAAGATTTCTACGGCTGATCTCAGGCGTGCTTTTTGCTCGGGAGAAGTGAGGAGACTATCCATCATTGGCGGCGGGACTCATTTCAATCGAGCGGCTTCGCTTCGTCTATCAGCATGATGGGGATGTCTTCCCGAATCTCGTACATCAGCCTGCATTGGTCGCATATCAGGCCGGATTCGTCTGCATTCGGGGTTACGGGACCCTTACATTTCGGGCATCTGAGGATTTCGAGCAATTCTTTCTTTACGGCCATCAGGTAAACTCCGTCTCTGTATGCTGTTTATGCCGCGGGGGCCGACTTGTCTTCAGGCTTGCGGAATGCGTCCTTCCCGTCTTCGTCCAGTATCTGCCGGAATGAATCCAGCAGTGAGCGCATTTTCGCACCGAACTGGATACGATTGCGCCTTATCTCCGAAATTTCCTGTTCCATTCTGATGAGGCGATTATTGGCATCCTCGAGGATCTTTTCAGCTTTGACCTCGGCTTCGGATATGATCAGCTTGGACTCGCGTTCCGCGTTGGCTTTTATCTGCTCGGCATTCCGGTGAGCGCTCACCAGCACTGCCCGAATCGTTTTCTCCCGTTCCTTGTGCTCGCGTATTTCAACTTCCTGCGTCTGGAGGTCCCGCTTCATATTCTCATTTTCGGCCCTGAGCCGGCGGATCTCCTCGATTACCTCGTGGATGAACGCCTCGACCTCGCCGGGATCGAATCCCATCACGCGAGTCCGAAACTTCTTCCTTTCAATATCTTCCATTTCCATCTTTTTGCCCTGAAAAAACAGTTCCGCTGAAATAACGAAAGCTTACATGCCTATCGTGTAAGCCATTCTCGCCAGGGTGGGAACCAGGAATGCCTTGAGGAAATAGACTATCAGGATCAGAATCATCGGAGTGAAATCGATTCCGCCGAGATAGGCCGGAATAAACCTGCGTATCCGGTACAGCGCGGGTTCCGTAATGTTATATAGAAACCGCACGATCGGGTTGTAAGGGTCCGGATTCACCCAGGAGATAAGGGCCCGGGCAATTATGGCAAGCATGTATGCGTAGAGCACGACATCCAGTATCTGGGCGAGGGCATAAAGAAAATATGCGATCACGAACATTTTTCACTCCGTAGAAGATTTTCCAAATTAATGTCCCGTACTTGCACGCGATGAAACTACTTTGTTTCCGGTGGCCTGTCAACCCGAACCGACCCGCGAACCGAGCTATCTATGCCTCAGGTAACGGTCCGAGAGCCGGTTTACGGAATTTTCGACATAACCGGACGCGAGGCTGACTATTGTAGTAATCACGATTGAGAGCATCAGGGCTACCCCGATGTGGTAAGGGCGAAGTTTTTCGCCGAAGTACATAACATAAGGCTGGTGAAAGAGATAGATGCTGTAAGAGAATATGCCCGCGGCGGCGAACGTTTTTCCAAGGCCCGGTATCCTGTCGATCCATGAAGCGAGGTGGATCATTATCAGGGAAAGGCCGGTCCCGGTGAGGCCGTCCGAAAAGCTGTAAACGAAGCCGGGCCGGTAGGCAAGCTGCCCGAGCGCATACAGAACGATCCCCGCGATAAAGCCGCCCGGCGAAAACAGCTTGTCCAGCACCAGTCGGGGACTCTCGGCCATCACTTTCCCCAGGATCATGCCGGTCGCAAATTCCCAGAGCCGGCAAAGAAAAAGCCCTCCCTGCACGTAGTTCGCATTCGCATCCAGGATCCCGAAGATGAGATATCTCGATCCCGCGGTGAGGACGATGCAAAGGAGGAGGTATTTGCCTGCCCCCAGCCGCTGCATCAGCCGGTAGAGGACCGGAAACGCGATGTAGAACTGGAGCAGCATCCCGATAAACCACCAGGCGGGAACAAAGTAGTAGAATACCTGGTCGATCGGATAGACCCTGTTTCCAAAGAAACTCAGAATGAAACGGTAATCGAACGGATCGACCTTCGCATACGGCGATACCAGGAAAAAGAGGTGCGCGAACCAGTAAAGCGGAAGGAGCCTGATAAGGCGCTGCTTGTACCAGCTGCCCCAGGCCGGTTCCCGGCCCCGCCTCACAAGAGCGTAGGTGAGTCCGAAGCCGCTGAACAGGGTGAAGACGCCCACTCCCTGGGCCCCCCTCTGGAACAGCCCGACGGCAAGCGCCTCGATCGTGCATGAAAGACTTCCGAATAAGGAGGCCGGCGAGCAGTCCCTCACAAAGGCGGGCAAATTACTGAATGAAATCGGCCAGGGATAATTGCCTCCATAGGCCAGGACGAAATGGAACAGGGCGATCCAGATGATCGCCAGCCCTCGTACGCTGTCCAGCCACTGAAAACGCTCCGAGGATGATATCGTGGAATGGGAGGGCGCTGCCGCATTTGTCATTTGAGATTCCCCGTCTCCTGAGAAGTAGATATCCCCGCACCCGCATGCGTGCCGTTCGAGCCGGGGGGACTTCAATGCCCCCCGGCCGCCCGGCAACCGCAAACTACCACAATCGGGCATGTTTCGTGAAAAGGAATAATTTTTGGTGGCGGGGGTTTGTTGGCGTGACGAGGCCTGGTTAAATGCAGCCGGCGGGAAATGTCAGACCCCGCGAGCGAGAGCCCATTGGGCCGCCGCGTCATTAAATGGAAAGCCGGCTAAAAGGAAAACGGCAGCGGCGTAGGGTGGGGGAGCGAAGCGCGGTCAGGCTTTTCGGGTGCCCACCGTCCAGCAATCCCGATGAGCCCGGTTTCAAGGGACGGACGGTGGGCACGATGCCGCCGAATATCGTTGCTTTAAGAAATTTCGTGAATGAAAGACCTCCGTCCCCCTTGAGTTGAGGCACGGTTTCCTGACCGTGCCGGGCGGAACTGCGGGGGGTGGCCCGGGCAGCGTCTTTTTGCTGCCCGGGTCCGAAGGACGGGAGGAGCGGACTGAATTCCATACAAAGAGAAGAGATGCAGGAGCGGAATCGATACCGTCTGCCGAGCCCTCTTGCCTCCGGCACGGGCAACAAAATGACGTTGCCCGTGTCACCCCGTGCTCCCTCCTTCGTCATCCCGGCAGTGCTTTTGAGCCGGAAACCAGAGTTTTCAAGGTCTTGAATTCGCGATTAATCCGCCCTGGAAGCCTGGTTTCCGGTTTCCACCGGAATGACGAGGCCGGATTCTGCGAGTCATTCGAGGCACGTCGCGCCGCCGGCGCGTTTGAACGAGAATGAAAAACCTCCGTTCCCCTTGCGTTGAGGCACGGTTTCCTGACCGTGCCAGCTTGGAACTGCGGAGGGTGGCCCAGGCAGCGTCTTTTTGCTGCCCGGGTCCGAAGGACAGGAGGAGCGGAATCGATACGGTCTGTCGGACCCTCTTGCCTCCGGCACGGGCAACAAAATGACCTTGCCCGTGTCACCCCGTGCTCCCGCCTCCGTCATCCCGTGGTTGAGTGCTTTTGAGCAGGGAACCAGGGCTTTTAGGGTCTTGAATTCGCGATTAATCCGCCCTGGAAGCCTGGATTCCGGAGTGAGCTTGTCCTGATCGAAGAAAGGGCTGGAATGACGACTCTGGGGTTTGCAAGACATTCGAGGCTGCCGCGACGATCGGGCAACAGCCCCTCCAGCTTGGGTAGCGCAATGCGACTGGCGAAAACATCAGAACCAACAAGCGAGATCCCGTTCCCGGGAGACAAAGAGACGGACTCTAAAGCGCCGCCTTCAACTTCTCGATCAGCGGAGTATTTTTTACGTAAGGGATGACCAGCCGGTGCCTTGCCCGGGTCAGGCCGAGGCAGGCTGTTTTTTCCATCGCGGAAGGCTCGCCTTCGAGTTCATCCAGGCCCAGGAGAAATACGCATGCGTAATCGAGCCCCGCGGCCGTCTCGATATCGCCGATCGATATCCGCTCTGTCGTAATGTCGTGGTAGAGCTTTGCGCGAAAATCCCGCGAAATCCATTCGGCTATCAATCCTGCCCGCTCCAGTTCCCCTATGAGCAGATCGGGAAGGGACGGCAACTTGTCATCGTAAATGCTTTGCGGATAAAGAACGGCAATTTCCGAAAGGGGATATTCCCTGTGCGAATAGAGGTCCCTGATCGTATCCGATACGAATGAGGCAATATCCCCCATACTCTGCAGTCGGATAATTTGAGGCTCCGGACCGGTGATTTCGCAAAGACCGGAAACGATTTCCGATCCCACGAACTTCCCGATGAAGTTGTTAATCGTCGATGTATCGCGGTACCGCCTGGACACTTCGTCCCGATGCACTTTTGGGAAAGCCGGGAACAAGAAGTCCGTATCTATTTCGCCCTCAACGGCAATCGTGAGGTTCGGGCTACCCGGCCTCAGCGTTTTCGCTGCAACCTGGAGCATCTTCGCGGAAAAAGACTGGCCTTCGTCGACCAGGATTGCATCGTATTTGAGACTGCCTGAATCCGCCCTCGAGAGGGCCTCATCCACTACGAGCGCATAGTAATCCTCATCCTCACCTTCGCAGCGGATCTCTTCTCCGAGGACTTTCGAGCAGAACTCGTAAAAATGGCAGACTTCGACTCCTCCAACTCCAAGCCCTACGCCTTTTTCGGAAAGGAGTCGCTTGACGTAACCCACCAGTGCGATATTTCGGCAAAGAAAAAGGATACTTTTGATTTCAGGCCTGTACGCCCTGAGGAATGCAACCTTGTGGACAAGGATCAGGGTCTTGCCGCTGCCCGACAGCCCCTCGATCACATGCAGGCCGTCCGAACACTTCCGCGCGATCCCCTCCTGGACATCGTCGAGGACGTGTATCCGCTCGGAAAGATCGACGTAGGCGCATGTATCTCTTTGGGGCTGGTCGATGCGTACGACCGGGAACAGAAGCTGCTTCAGATGCGCGTATTCGGATTCGCTCAGCTGGAACCGGAACCTCGGAGGAAACATGGCTGTTATCTTCTGGCGGAAGCACTCACCCGATTCATCGCGGCATATGTCGGATTCCGGATGCAAATCGTCTTTGAAGAAGGCGCGCCGTGGATCCAGGACTTTTTCCAACCCTCTGCGGCAATATTCCGACTTGTCTATGTTTGGAAAGACCACTCCGCAATCGACCGGCACCTTTGGGTGACCGTAATGCGCCGAGTCTCTGGTCAACAGGAGGCCGTCCGCCTTCAGCCTGTCCATGAGCGAGTTCAGGTACTCACGGGCCTGGATGAGAGGGCTCTTTAACCGCTTGCGCTCCTTCCCCATGCGCAGGACGAAGTTGTGCGGATCGGCTTCCTCGATCTGTTCCAGGGCCCAGTCCTTGACCTCGAAAACCACAAGTCCGGTCTCGACGGAATAGAGGATGAAATCCGGTTCTTTCCCTTTTATCTCGGGAAGATACCAGCTCGTGTAGAATTCGTCGGGCTTGGCGAACGTTTCGAGGAAAGCGTAGAACCGCCGCTCCCCCTTCGTGGTAAACCGGTCGATGTAGTTGGGGATCATCACTGCCATAGGAACACTCTGCTTCCCTCTGGAGGGGGAACGGAAGTAGCCGGATAAATGAATAACTCGTCTCGCAAAACCTTGGGGCGAACCGGGACCGCCCGGCGTGCCCTTATGATAATACACGCATTCTTTTCGGACGAGCCCCAAACGCGGGTTCGGGGCGGGAGACCCGGCTTCGGCCAATTGCCCGAGACTGCATCGATTGCGCAGCGGCGCCACACCCCTATTGAGAGACGGGGTGCAGCTGCATTCATGACCTTAGATTTCGCTTCTCATTTATCCGTGTCCATTCGTGTCCATCCGTGTCAAAAGGTCTCTCTTAGGAGGATGGGTGGGAGCGGAGCGGGAACCCATCGGATTTGGGATCAAATCGAGTCAATTAGCATTATGCTTAAAATGGCGCCTGCCCTTACGCACAGAATATTCTTTCCCGGGTTATGGCGCGATCTTCCGACCGGCCATTTTCTCGGTTCCAGGCCGGCACGGTCAGGAAACCGTGCCTTAACTCAACGGGAACGGCAGTTTTTGGCTCTCGTTCCGCTGGTTCCCAAGGTCCGCCTCATATGCATCAACTTAAGCCAACCGCTGGTTCCCAAGCTCCCTGCTTGGGAACCCCTGTTTGGGAAGCTCCGGCTTCCTCTCACAAAGCTGCGCCTACCATTCAGATTTCACCTTTCCAACAGAATAGCGAATTGATTTCGGTGGATTAGATTTGTTTGCCGCTTGGTTGAGGAGTCGATCTGCGGGAAAATGACGGCGTGGACGGGGCCGTTGCGGGCAATTCATCGCTTCCGGGGCCGGGGTTTCCAAGGAGGACCTTGGGAACCAGCGGAGGGGGAAACGTCAGCATATCAAAACAATCCCACTCTTAAGTTGACGGCTATGAGCTGGGAGCTTGGGAACCAGCGAACTGGAAAAGGGCCGGATGGGTGGGAGCGGAGCGGGAACCCATCTGTTTTTGGAACGTCCGGGCGGAATGAGCCAAAAGCGTATTTTCCGTTTCTTCGCGCAAAAAGTATTTGACTCCTAAATTTGTTAGTGCTAACTAACTTACCCGTCTGAAGGTTCCATCCGGGGTCGTCGGCTCAAATTCGAGCCGTTTTTTCAAACCAAGAAGTTAGGCTAGGCTAATTTACTTAAGGAGGACATATTCCGATGCACTCTTCCCACTTGCGCCACATGCTCGCAGGACAATCCGGGGTGATTTCCAAAATCACATGCAGCGGAGAACTCGGCCGCCGTATTCGCGATATGGGTCTTGTCCCAGGAACACCGATCCGGGTCGAAGGCCGGGCGCCCCTTAAAGACCCGGTCGCAGTTCGCGTCCGAAACTTCACCCTGACCCTCCGGAACAACGAAGCGGATGCCATCGAGGTAGAGGTGGAGGAAACAGGGGCGGCACGGGAAATCGTGCCGCAACGGAGGGGGTGGAGCTGTGAGAGAAAATCTGATCGCCCTGGCCGGAAACCCCAATTCCGGCAAGTCCTCTCTTTTCAATGCCATGACCGGCGCACGACAACACGTGGCCAACTATCCGGGCATCACCGTCGAACGCAAAGAAGGTTCCTGCCGGCAAGACGGCCGGGAACTTCGCCTGGTCGATCTTCCCGGCACCTACTCGCTTACCGCCTACTCGCTCGAAGAAATGGCGAAAAACTCACCGTAGACGGGGGCGTACGGCTTGGCTTCAACGATGCGGCACCCGACTGGAACACCACCCTCGGGGTCACCGTCAGTTTCTGACGTTTTTGCGGAAGCACCGGATCCGGCATGCCGGTGCTTCCATCAAAAGGAGATGCGCATGAACCGGGATGATACTTCCTGGAACATGGACTGCCTCAATGTGATATCGGTCTTAACCATGTCGCAGGATGCGAAAAAGCTCAAAAAGCTGGCGCGGCGGTTCGGTCTTGTCGAAAAAGGTTCCGAGCCCGATACGGTGCAGGTGCTGCAGATGCTGCACGAAGCATGTCACAGGAACCACGAGATGGCGAAAAGCCTCGGGAAGGAACTCGATAACAGGTTCCGCTCCACCGTGTTGCGGGTCCGTTCTCTGCCGGTGACCGAGATCGAGAAGATCGAGACGGCCTGGCCGATGCCGCTGCTCTGGGCCACCTTGACCGACAGGCGCGAGGAGGTTCGTCTCTACGGTCGCTACCTTCTTCACGGCACGCTCTGGAACGCGCTGCGCAAGGCAGCAGATGCTTCGCGGGATTCGGTCCCGGACCTCCTGGCCGAGATCGCTTCCTCGAAGGACAAAATACGCACGCAGGCGACAGAGCTGACAGCTTTGAAAACGGATCTGCGGAAGAAAGAAGCCGAAGCGGCCGGACTACGCAGGATGATAGAAAAGCTGGAAGAGCAGAAAAGAGGAACGGAACAGGCAACTCCCGGACAGGGGCGGATTTCTCGAGAATCGCGCAAACTGCGGCATGCGTTGCTGAAACAGCGGGAAAGAGCTTCCGGCAACCTGGAAATCATGACGCAACAGGGCGGCCTTTCGCCGGATGAGGTCTCCCTGAAACCCGAGGAGAATGCATCAGACTGTATCCTGTCCTGTCCATGTGAAGGGCAGGCGGGCGTGCACGGATGCGGAGAGCATTGTTCGAACGGAGGCGATTGCTGCAGATGTCCACTCGAAGGCTTGCGGATAGCCGTCGTGGGCGGACTTGAAAGGATGCTTCCAGCCTACCGCAAGGTGGTCGGAAATTTAGGGGCCGAACTCCTCTTCCATGACGGCGAAGTAAAGAACGGGAGCTTCAAACTGCGCGGGGTCGTCTGCGGAGCGGATATCGTGGTTTTCATTACCTCGGTTAACAGCCATGGAGCGCTGAAGGTGGTCAAGGCCGCCTGTAAAAAGAACGGCAAAAGATTCATCGCCCTCAGGGAAACCGGGGCGGAGTCGCTCGGCAGAATGCTGAAAGCAGCCGCGGCCTGAGGCGTGGATGCCCGTTTTAATGCTGGAGAAAGGAATAGAAAATGTGCGCTATGAGCATTATCGGCAAATTGAACAGAAGCGGCATGGAAGCCTGCCGTAAAGGACTTTTCAGCGAAGCGGAATCGAACCTCCTGGCAGCACTCGAACAAGCCTTGATGAAGGGCAGTCGGTGTACGGAAGCCAAGATTCAAAACAACCTGGGGATCCTTTATGAACTCTGGGGAAACAACGGCAGGGCTCGGGATCATTATGCAAATGCCCTCAGACTCATGGAAGCGAAACTCTCCACGAACCATCCTCTGCACCAGCGGCTTGTGCGAAGTATCGAACGTACGAAACGGTGAACAGTCAAAAGTGAACGGCCAACAGTGAGCAGTGAACTGCTTAAAGAAAAAGACAATCGCCTGTGAACATGGGGGGAGTTCGGGCGGAGAAAAGGCAGGCGGCGGGCTTCGGACCCGCCGCCCGGCTGCTTAGCCTCTAATATCCGAAGTTAAACGAGAAAAAGGGTGTTCCAAGTGAAACTCCCGGACCGTAGTAATAGGGAGAGTAGTAACCGGCATACGGGTAGCCGTAGTAGTAAGAGTAAGGGCGATAGTAATAGGGCCGGTAGTAGCGATGTCCGTAGAAAGGATGGCCTCCGTAGAAGCGATGGCCTCTCCAATGGACCGGCTGTACCAGGCTGTATCCCGACGGGCTGCCGAGGCTGTAAGTCGCGGCGCCATGGGTCCTGTATGCCTGGGCGGGAGCAGCCAGCGCTACGATAAGGAACACTGAAAATACGATTGCTTGCCAAGTTTTCATGTCTCTACCTCCCATCAAACCCGAGAAGGTTTTTCCTGCATCCCCTGACAGGGAAGGAGAATGAAATATTCTCTTAACTTATAAGACGAGAATCATTCTCCATTAGTTTACAATATAACACTATTTATCAGTAAATATTGTTAACGTTTGTAAAGATGGAGGTCTGGGCAGAGGTTTAGGGACAATGTTATTGATTCAAGGAAATACGCGCTGGTTCCCAAGGTCCGGGGGGTGTTGCCCAAATCCTCGCGGTAGCTTCAGATTGCGTACCGGATACGATTTCATAATTCCGGCCCTTCTCTTCGATCAGGACAAGTTCACACCGGGTTCAGGCTTTGGAGCGGATTAGCAGTGAATTCAAGTCCTTAAAAAACCCTGGATCCCGGCTTCAAAGCACTGCCGGGGATGACGGATTGGGGGCTTGGTCGCAAAATACCCGATAAAGAAGCTTCATCTCCATTTGGGCAACAGCCCCTCCGCCATGGGAACCCCGCCCCGGCAGGCCGGATAGCAGCCGGTACGTGCTGTGCCGCTC